>DASUFV010000368.1:0-2277 GCA_036274415.1 Actinomycetes bacterium | reverse complement strand
CTACATCTGGAGCGTCATCATCTTGGGAATCGTGTGCCTTGCCGTGTCGATGTGGCTGGCGCCGGTGCACGACGCGTTCTTCAGCCCTGACGCGTGGACGGGTCCTTATCCAGCGCAGGGCTTGGTGCTCTCACTGCTGGTGATCACCGTCATCGTCGGTGAGCTTCGCCCGGTACCCGTGCCGCGCGGCGGCGACGTCGCCGACATGATCACCATCTCAACAACATTCGTGCTCGCGCTCGCGATCGTCGGCCCGGTGAGCCTGGCGCTTCTTGCCCAGGGTGTCGCGGTGCTGATCGACGACGCCATCTCGCGTCGCTCACCGTTGAAGATCGCGTTCAACGTCGCTCAGTACATCCTCACCGTGATGGCCGCACACACCGCGTACGCGCTGGTCGCGGGAGTTCCAGTCTTTGGTGGCTACAGCGTCTTCGACCCGGTGAGCAACTACGGTGTCGGGTACCTGCCGCTCGTGGGAGCGCTCTCTGCGGCTCTGGTCTTCTTGCTCACCAACCAGCTGCTGGTATCGACCGTTGTCGCGATCGACTCAGAGCAGCGCATCGGCACGGTGTTCGCCCAAGACCTGAGGTTCCAGGCCATGACCGCCGGCGTCCTCGCGGTTCTGGCCCCGGTGGCCGCCCTGATCATCCAGACCCAACCGCTCATGCTTCCGATGCTGATCGCGCCGGTCGCGGCAGTGCACAACAGCGCCCGACTCGCCGTGGCGATGGGTCGGCAGGCAAGACACGATGCGCTCACTGGATTGGCGAACCGCGAGCTGTTCCGCGAGCGCTCGGTGCGGGCGCTGGAGGAGTCACAGCGAACGAGCACTGCGCTGGCGATCATGATGATCGACCTCGACCACTTCAAAGAGATCAACGACACCCTCGGCCACCAGGTCGGTGACGAGCTGATCTGCGAGGTCGCCCACCGACTCGAGGACGCACGGCCCGAGGGCGCCACCGTCGCTCGACTCGGCGGCGACGAGTTCGCCGTTCTGCTGCCTGACATTCCAGATCTGAGCGTCGCCGAGGACGTCGCCACGTACCTGCTTTCAGTGCTGGGCAAGTCGTTCTCGGTCGGCGGAGTTCGACTCGTCGTGCAGGCCAGCCTTGGTATCGCACTGGCGCCCGATCACGGCGACGACGTGCACACCCTCATGCGACGCTCGGACATCGCCCTGTACGAGGCGAAGCGCGAGCGCGCCCGCTTCTGTGCGTACAGCCAGGACGGCGAAGACACGCACACGCCACAACGCCTCACGACCTTGACCGACCTGCGTTCGGCCGTCGAGGACGACCAGCTGTTCCTCGTTTACCAACCCAAGATCGACGTGGCCAGTGGCGAGGTGCATGGCGTCGAGGCTCTGGTGCGTTGGAATCACCCGACGCGGGGCATTCAGTACCCCGACACGTTCATTCCGTTGGCCGAGAACACCGGCCTCATCGCTCCCATCACCTTCTTCGTGGTCGAGCAGGCACTGCGTCAGGTGCGGAGCTGGCAGGAGGGCGGTCTGGATCTGTCGGTCGCGGTGAACCTCTCGGTGCGGCACCTCACCGACATGAGCCTGCCCGACCGGGTCGCAGTGGCCCTGGAGCGCTGGGGCGTAGCACCCTCGAGGCTGATCATCGAGGTCACCGAGAGCAGCATCATGACCGACCCGAAGCGAGCCGCGGTCGTGCTGCAGCAGCTGCGCCGGATCGGTGTCGACGTGGCCATCGACGACTACGGCACAGGTCACGCCTCGTTGAACTACCTCAAGCAGTTCGACATCGACGAGCTGAAGATCGACCGGTCGTTCATCATGAACCTCGACGTGAACTCCAGCGACGCCATCATCGTTGCGTCCACGGTTGAGCTCGGCCACAATCTTGGCCTGCGGATCGTCGCTGAAGGCGTCGAAGACGGCGACACGCTTGAGTGGCTCAGCGGCCTCGGCTGCGACATGGCGCAGGGCTACCACATCGGACGCCCGATGGCGCCCGAGGCGGTCACCGCGCTCGCTGCGGAACGCCGGGTGGTAGAGACACCCGCGCCACCTAGCCCTCTGCGACTGGTGGGGAGCAACTGATGCTTGTTCTGGTGCTGTGTGTGCTAGGGCTGATGTCGCCGATGCTCTTCGGCGGACAGATGTCCCGTCTTGCCAACGTACGGTTTCGCGGATGGTGGATCCTCGTCGCGGCTTTGTTGTCGCAGATCCTGATCATCGAAATCTTTCCCGGGGCCGATCGCACATTCCTGGACGCCGTGCACATCGCCACGTACGTGGCCGCTGGG
>DASUFV010000367.1:0-2720 GCA_036274415.1 Actinomycetes bacterium | reverse complement strand
ACAAGACCGGCACGCTGACCCTCAACCAGATGACGGCACGCAGTCTCTTTGCAGTCGGTCACCAGTTCACTGCGACCGGCGAGGGCTACCGGGCCGACGGCCTGCTGGAGCCCGACGACGTCGAGGCTGGTGCGCCCACCGCGGCACTGCTCGCCATGGCCTTGGCCAGTGACGCCGCGGCCGGTGACGGGGAGCTGGTCGGCGACCCCACCGAGGGTGCCCTGGTCGTGCTGGCCGAGAAGGGCGGCGTCGACGTCGCAGACGCCCGGCGCCGGTGGCCGCGGCTCGCGGAGGTGCCTTTCGACTCGTCGCGCAAGTACATGGCGACCCTTCACCGGCTCGCCGAGGTGGCCCCGAACGCCGATGAGCAAGCCGGAGCACCGCCGCTCCGCACCGGGGACCCAGTCGTGCTCTTCGCGAAGGGTGCTCCTGACGTGCTGGCCGCTCGTAGTCGAAGCGTCCTCACCGCGGAGGGAGAGGTCGGGCTGGACGATGCGGCTCGCGAGCGGGTGCGTGAGGTCAACGCGGGCCTTGCGGCGGAGGGCATGCGCGTGTTGGCGGTGGCCTGCCGGGGGTACGCCGACGACGAGCTCGACGTGGAAGCGGCGGCCGGCCTGGAGCCTGACGAGCTGGACGAGCGGGTCACCGGGCTGACGCTGCTGGGACTCGTCGGGATCGTCGACCCGCCGCGACCCGAGGCGATGGACGCAGTCGCCGAAGCTCGGGCGGCCGGGATCACCGTGCACATGATCACTGGCGATCATGTCGGCACTGCCTCGGCCATCGCCAAGCGGCTCGGGATCGACGGCGAGGCTGTCCTCGGCTCGCAGGTCGACGAGATCGACGACGAGGAGCTGGCCCGGCGAGCCGGGCGACTCGGCGTACTCGCACGGGTGAGCCCCGAGCACAAGATCCGGATGGTCGACGCGCTCCGCGCCGACGGGTCGGTCGTCGCGATGACCGGTGACGGCGTGAACGACGCGCCCGCGCTCAAGCAGGCCGACATCGGCATCGCCATGGGCATCACCGGCACCGATGTCTCCAAGGGCGCGGCCAGGATGATCCTCACCGACGACAACTTCGCAACCATCGTTGCGGCGGTCCGAGAGGGTCGCGGCATCTACGACAACATCGTGAAGTTCATCCGGTTCCAGATCGCCACGTCCTGGGGTTTCGTCCTGGTCTTCTTGGTGGCGAGCTTGTTCGACGTCGCCGGCGGAGTGCCGTTCACCGCGCTGCAGATCTTGTGGGTGAACGTCATCATGGACGGGCCGCCCGCCATGGCGCTCGGCCTCGACGACCCCGCTCCCGACGTGATGCGACAGCGGCCGCGTCCGGTCCACGAACCGCTGCTGACCAGGGCGCGCCTCGTGCGCATCACGCTGGATGCTGCCGTGATGGCTGCCGGGACCCTCGGTGTCCTTGTGCTCGTGCCGGACGACAGCGGCGTGGATGTCGCCACGCTGGCGTTCACCACCTACGTGCTCTTCCAGGTCTTCAACCTGCTCAACGTGCGGAGCGCCGAGACCTCTGTGTTCTCGCGCCGGACGCTCACCAACCGGTGGCTCTGGGTCGCGATCGCCGCCGTGCTGCTGCTACAGGGCGCCGTGGTCCATGTGCCGGCCCTGCAGGACCTGTTCGACACCACCGCTCTTGACGCCCGCGAGTGGCTGCTCGCGTTGACGATCGCCAGTTCGGTCTTGTGGGTCGAGGAGCTCCGCAAGGCGGCCCTGCGCAGTCGGCACGCGATGACCCGACGCGATTGATGGCGAAGCGTGCAGCGTCCGGCCCGTGGTGCGTCTGGTTCAAGAGGCTTCGACTCGTGGTCGGTTGGCTGCGAGTAGTCGATCCCAGTCGGCGGCGAAGCCCTGGACTCCGGCGCGCTGGAGTGTCTGGGCGACCCTGGCCTCATCGACTCCATACGCAGCCGGAGCGCCGGCGGTCAGGTGGCCGGGCTCCGCGCGCGGGCTGCGGCCCTCGGGGTCAGCCGGCTGAGCCAAAGCGAGAAGGATGTTCTCGGGCATCGTGTTGATCGTGTCGGGCAGAGGCAGTCGGTACGCGTAGTAGGTGGGTGCTAGATCGGGGTCCTTCGGTGCTGTGCTCGCCCAGACGAGCCGTTGGGGTTTGCCGCCTTCGTCCTGCAGCTTCGACCATCGAGGCGCGTCGAGCCCCTCCCGGTGCCGACGGTCGATGGAGTGGGCCATGTGCAGCCCGAGGAGGTTGTGCGCGGTGCTCGGGATGAGTGGATTGGTTGCGGCATCCCAGCGGGAGATGAACACCGATGCCACGGAAGCGACGGACAGGGGAAGGCCCATGCGCTTGCGTCGCTCGAGGCCGCGTACGTAGGCGCTCTCGACTGCGTGGTGTTGGCGTGTGTCGAAGACGAGGGTGGCGTTCGTGGGGACTCCGGCGACCGTGAGGGCTTCGATGGCTGCCACGCCGGGCCAGGTGGCGGGGACCTTGATGAACACGTTGGGTCGATCTACCTGGGCATGCAGACGTCTGCCTTCCTGGACGGTCGCGGCGCCGCGATAGGCGAGAGCGGGTGGCACCTCGATCGAGACCCACCCGTCTTCTCCTCCGCTGGCTTCCCACTGTGGCAGGAACAGGTCGGCGGCGCGCTGGACGTCCTGGACGGCCTCGGCGACAACCGCGGCCTCCGGATCTTCCGGACGAGTTGTTGCACTTTCAGCGGGGCCGAGCTGGTGTTCGTCTTCGCT
>DASUFV010000366.1:0-7397 GCA_036274415.1 Actinomycetes bacterium | reverse complement strand
GTGGTCACCGGCATGGGACTGTCGTTGACCCACGAGCGGCGCCCGGCATCCGAGGCGGTGACCGACAGGGTCGCAACGCATGTGACCATCCTTGGTGCTCCCCTTCGCCCGGGTGCGCTGGCGATCGCGGCCAGCACGATTGCGTTGTGCGGCGGGAACATCGAGAACATCGAACGACTCGCCGCCTACCCGGTCACGGCGATCGAGCTGCATGTCTCCGGCGCCGACCACCAGCTGCTGCGCAACCGGCTCACCGTCGAGGCGAGCGCCGCGTCCATCGATGTCGCGGTCCAGCCGGCCGGGTTGCATCGCAGAGCCAAGCGGTTGGTCCTGATGGACGTGGACTCGACGTTGGTCCAGGGCGAGGTCATCGAGATGCTCGCGGCACATGCCGGGTGCGAGTCCGAGGTCGCTGAGATCACAGAAGCGGCGATGCGTGGCGAGATCAACTTCGAGGAGTCACTGAGGCGACGGGTGCGGAAGCTCGCCGGCCTGGACGCCTCAGCACTCGAGCAGGTGGCCGAGACCATCACGCTGACGCCTGGAGCGCGCACCCTCGTCCGCACCCTGCGGCGGCTGGGCTACCAGTGCGGCATCGTCAGTGGCGGATTCGACGCCGTCACCGATCGACTGCGTGACGAGCTCGGTTTCGACTTCGCCGTCGCGAACCGGTTGGAGGTGCGCGACGGTCGCCTCACCGGCGAGGTGATCGAGCCGGTCATCGGCCGGGCTGCGAAAGCCGAGGCATTGCGCGAGTTCGCGCGCACCGCTGGCGTCCCGCTGGAGCAGACCGTCGCCATCGGTGACGGAGCCAACGACCTTGACATGCTCGAGGCAGCCGGCCTGGGCATCGCGTTCAACGCCAAGCCGGTCGTTCAGGAGGCGGCCGACACGTCGGTGAACGTCCCCTATCTCGACACGATCCTCTTCCTCCTCGGGATCAGCCGCAGTGAAGTCGACGCGATCTCCAACCCCACCGACTGACGCCCGACCGACCCACATGCGCTGATCCAACGGTTTTGGCCATGACGGTCAGCGGGCGATGACAACCTCGTTGAGGTCGGCGGATTGCTGCGTCCAAGCGGCCCACGGTGCGTCGCTCGTCAGGACGGCGTAGCTCGAGGTTTTCAGGGTCACCTGTTCGCCCGACAGGAAGGTTGCGAAGTCTTCCAATCCCTCGTTGTGCCCGACGAACACCGCTGTGTCGACCGAGGCGTCCGAGCCTGCGACCAGACCAGTGAGTGCCTCGACGTCTGCGAGGTAGAGATCGGGCGTGATGAGTAGGCGCCCAACTCGGAGCCCTGGCTCGACCCGCTCCCAGGTTTGTTGCGCCCTGGTTGCGGCGGACACCAAAGCCAAGTCGACCGTCGCGTCGGTGTTGCCCATCGAGGCCAGGGACGCCCGCAACCGTTGGCCAGCGAGCGCGGCCTGAGCCCGACCACGATCGTTCAAAGGGCGCTCGTGGTCGTCGACCCCATCGGGATAGGCGGACTTACCGTGCCTCAGCAGGACGAGAGTGCGCATGCTCAGGCGCCAATCGCGTGTGCTCCGCCATCAACGTGGACGATCTCGCCGCTGGTCGCGGGGAACCAGTCCGACAGCAGAGCCACGCACCCCTGGGCGGCTGGAACCGGATCATCGACGTCCCATCCCAGCGGCGCTCGGGATGACCAGCTGCCGAAGGCATCGAAGCCAGGGATGCTCTTGGCTGCCATCGTCTTGATCGGGCCGGCAGCGACCAGGTTGACGCGGACGCCGTCAGCACCTAGGTCGCGCGCCAGGTAACGCGCGGTCGACTCGAACGCCGCCTTGGCCACGCCCATCCAGTCGTACACCGGCCACGCCACCGAGGCGTCAAACGTCAATCCGACGACCGACGACGGATTGCTCAGTAGCGGTCGGGACGCCACAGTCAGCGACTTCAGCGAGTAGGCGGAGATCTGCATGGCAACCGCGACATCCGACCACTCGGTGTTGAGGAAGTTCCCGCCCATCGCGCTCTCCGGTGCAAAGCCGATCGAGTGCAGAACGCCGTCCAGCCGGTCCAGGTGTTCACCCACGCGTTGAGGAATCGCGGCGAGATCCTCGTCCGACGTGACGTCAAGCTGGATCACGGGAGCTTCCTTCGGGAGTCGCTTGGCGATCCGCTGGACGAGCCGCACGGTTCGCTCCTGCGAGCTCAACACCACCTCGGCGCCTTGCTCTTGCGCCAGGCGCGCGACGTGGAAGGCGATGGACGCCTCGGTCAGCACACCGGTCACGAGGATCTGCTTGCCGTCCAACAGGCTCATGCTCTGCTCCAGCACTCAGGGGCTCAGGGATGGTGGGGACGATCGTAGGGGTCGATCAGTGACCCATACCCAAACCGCCGTCCACGGGTATCACTGCTCCGGTGATGTAGGCGGCCGCATCGCTCGCCAGGAAGGTGACAACGCCTGCGACTTCATCGGTGGACGCGTACCGACCCAGCGGAATCTGGGCCAGGATCCGATCGCGCTGCTCATCGGACAACGCGGCAGTCATGTCGGTGTCGACGAAACCAGGAGCGACCACGTTGGCGGTGATCCCACGCGAGCCGAGCTCACGCGCCGCAGAGCGCGAGAAGCCCACCAACCCGGCCTTGGCGGCCGCGTAGTTGGTCTGACCCGCCGAGCCGAGCAGCGCGACAACGGACGAGATGAAGATGAGGCGTCCTCGCTTGAGTCGAAGCATCCCCTTCGCTGCCCGCTTCGCGACCCGGAACGAGCCCACGAGATTGGTCTGCAGTACCGACTCGAAGTCGTCGTCAGACATGCGGAGGAGAAGCGTGTCCTTGGTGATGCCGGCGTTCGCGACCAGCACCTCGACCGGGCCCTGGTGTTCCTCGACCTTCGCGAACGCCTCATCGAGCGACTCCGGATCGGTGACGTCCGCCTTGACGGCGAAGACTCCGGTCGGCGGCTCCCCCGAGCGATACGTGATGGCCACGTCGTCACCGAGCTTGACGAAGGCCTGCGCCACCTGCCATCCGATCCCTCGGTTCCCACCGGTCACCAGTACTGACCGCGCCACGATGCCTCCGCCTCTCCTGCGGGTCCACACGTGCTCCCGCGTGCGGGTCCGCACGTTCTCCGCGCGAAACGCTACCGGCCGCGCGCGATGCGCCACCTCGGCAGGTAGGTTCAGAAGCCTGTCCGTCACCCTCGGGCAGGGCGAGGCAGCAAGTCGCGGGGCCACAGAGGCACGAGCTCTCCCGCGAAGCATTCGACCCAGGAGGTCAAGTGGCCGGAGAACGCACGGTCGATGAGGAGTTCAGCGCTCTTCCTCTGCAGCAACTGGCGGACGCCGCGCTGCAGACGGCGCGCGATGGTGGCGCGAGCTACGCAGCCTTCCGCATGGAGCGCATCCTGGGCACGTCAATACGGCTGCGAGACGCCGAGGTCGAGGGCGTCAATGACACTGAGGACATCGGCTACTCGGTCAGAGTGATCCTGGACGGCACGTGGGGCTTCGCCTCGGACGTCGAGCGGACACCCGAGGCGGCAGTCCGCACCGCGCGTCGCGCGCTGGACCTCGCCAAGGTCAGCGCTCCGGTGAACACCGAGCCGGTCGACCTCTCGCCTGAGGCCGCACACCATGGCACGTGGATCTCCAGCTACGACGTCGATCCGTGGTCGGTGCCCAACGACGAAAAGATCACCCTCCTGCAGGGATGGAGTCGACAGCTGCTGGACGCCGAAGGTGTCAACCATGTCGACACCTCGCTCTTGGCGGTGAAGGAGAACAAGTTCTACGCCGACCTCGCAGGAACGGTCACCACCCAGCAGCGCGTGCGCTTGCATCCCGAGCTCGAGGCGGTCGCGATCGACGCCAGGACCGGAGCGTTCGAAACGATGGGAACCATCGCACCCCCGGTTGGGCACGGTTGGGAGTATTTGACCGGATCGCTGTACGACTGGCGCTCAGAGCTCGCGCAGCTGCCGGGATGGCTCAACGAGAAGTTGGCTGCCCCTTCCATCGAGCCCGGGCGTTACGACCTGGTGATCGATCCCAGCAACCTCTGGTTGACCATCCATGAGTCGATCGGCCACGCAACCGAGCTCGATCGGGCGCTGGGCTACGAGGCCAACTACGCAGGCATGTCGTTCGCGACCCCGGATAAACTCGGCACCCTGAAGTACGGCTCGGACCTGATGCACATCACCGGCGATCGCACCGTCGAGCACGGACTGTCGAGCGTTGGCTGGGACGACGAAGGTGTCGAGGCGCAGCAGTTCGACATCGTCAAGGACGGCGTCCTCGTCGGCTACCAGCTTGATCGACGCATCGCGTCCCGCGTTGGGTACGAGCGCTCGAACGGCTGTGCGTTCGCCGACTCCCCCGGCCACGTACCGATCCAGCGGATGGCGAACGTCAGTCTGCAGCCAGCCCAGGGAGGTCCGTCGACTGCAGACCAGATCGCTGCCCTCGAAGACGGCATCTACGTCGTCGGTGACAAGAGCTGGTCGATCGACATGCAGCGCTACAACTTCCAGTTCACCGGTCAGCGCTTCTTCCGGATCCGCTCCGGACGCCTGGCTGGTCAAGTCAAGGACGTGGCGTACCAGGCCACGACAACGGACTTCTGGGGCTCGATGGCCTCGGTGGGAGGCCCAAGCACCTACGTGCTCGGCGGCGCCTTCAACTGTGGCAAAGCCCAACCCGGCCAAGTGGCCCCGGTGAGCCACGGGGCGCCCTCAGCCACGTTCACCGCTGTCAACATCCTGAACACTGCCGCGGAGGGTGGACGATGAGGTCGCACGAGATCGTCGAGTCAGCCCTCGACCGCTGCAGCGTCGACGCGATGACGGTCATCTGCCAAGAGCACTCCAGCACCAACCTGCGGTGGGCCTCCAACACGCTCACGACCAACGGCGTCATGCGGAGCCGCGACGTCACGGTGGTGGCAGTGAGCGGCGGAGCTGCCGGAGTGGCGAGCGCTAGCGTCGCGGACGCCGATGACCTCATGGGCATCGTGGAGCGCGCCGAGGCCGCCGCACGCGGCGCCGACCCGGCACCGGACATGGCCGATCTCGTGGCTGACCGAACCACGAGTGACTTCACCGAGGGTCCCGCAGAGACCTCACCCGAGGTGTTCTCGCGCTTCGCCCCCGACCTGGGTGACTGGTTCGGACGCGCCCGAGACGACGAGCACGAACTCTTCGGATTCGCTGAGCACGATCTGACCACGACCTACCTGGGGAACACGGCAGCAACCCGACTTCGTCACGTCCAACCGACCGGACGGCTCGAAGTCACCGGCAAGTCGCGACAACGGACGCGATCGACGTGGGTGGGGCGCTCAACGCGAGACTTCAGCGACATCGACGTCGACGAGCTGCACGGCGACGTCAAGACCCGACTGGGGTGGGCCGAGCGGTCGCTCTCACTCGATCCCGGCCGCTACGAAGTCTTGCTGCCGCCGTCGGCTGTGGCAGACCTGCTCATCTATCAGTACTGGACGTCGGCAGCGCGTGACGCCGCGGAGGGTCGCACTGTCTTCTCAAAGCCAGGCGGGGGTACTCGTCTCGGCGACCGGCTCACCGACACTCAACTCACGATGCTGAGCGACCCGCACTACCCCGGCATCGAATGCGCACCCTTCGTCGTCGCGCATGCGTCAGGGTCGACCGAGTCAGTGTTCGACAACGGACTGCCGCTGGAGCGCACCGCGTGGATCGACAAGGGCGAACTCGCAGCTCTGGGACAGACCCGGCATTCGTTGAAGCTGGCCGGTGGCTCGTTGACCCCCATGATTGACAACCTGGCGCTCGAAGTCGCAGGAGCAGACGCCTCACTGGACTCACTCATCGCCAGCACGGACCGCGGCCTGTTGCTGACCACGCTGTGGTACATCCGCGAGGTCGATCCTCAGACTCTGCTACTCACCGGAATCACCCGTGACGGCGTCTACCTGATCGAGAACGGTGAAGTCTCAGGGGTAGTCAACAACTTCCGGTTCAACGAGAGCCCGGTCGACATGCTGTCTCGCGTGACTGAGGCGTCCGCCACTCACACCGCCCTCCCCCGCGAGTGGAACGACTTCTTTACGCGGGTGGCCATGCCGACGCTCCGAGTTGCCGACTTCAACATGTCGACGGTGAGTCAGGCGTCGTAACGCACGGCGCCTTCAGGGGCTCTAAGGAGTTAGGCGTCCTCGAGCCGGAACCCGACCTTGATGCCGACCTGCCAGTGCCGCACCTGTCCGGCATCGATCTGACCGCGCACCTCTGTGACTTCGAACCAGTCGAGGTGACGAAGCGTCTGTGACGCTCGCTGGATTCCGTTGCGGACGGCGTCCTCCATGCTTTCGGTCGAGGTTCCGACGATCTCGGTCAGTCGATACGTCCGGTTGGCCATAGGGCTCTCCTTTGAGGGTCAGACGCTCATCCTGTCATCGGCACAACGGCGTGACAGTCACTGATTGGCACTCACTGGCGCTAGTGGTCGTCAGCGCCCGGGGGTAGTTGCGGCCGATCCGCATGGAACGACCCCAGCGTGTCCGGTGGATCCTCGTTGGGTTCTCGGCCGCCGTTGGCGAAAACCACCGCCAAATAGGGAATGATCAGCGCGCCTACGACCAGCACCCAAGCGAGGGCTGGCCAGTCCAGCCAGAAGAACGTCAAGCACGCCAGAACGAAACAGGCGATGCGAATGGACATCGAGATGACATAGCCGCGCACGCGAATGGCTTGGTCATCAGGCACGCTTTTGCGTGCCGTGGTGATTCGAATCGACTCGGCTTTCGAGTGCCGAGTGAGGTGCATGGCATCACCCGCCGATCGCCGACATCGGCCGCGGTGGCGGCACGAAGGTCGGCTCGTCAATCCCGTGTCCTGCCTTCTTGGCGGCCAAGCACGCGCGCATGAGGTCGATGAGCTCATCGTCGCTTGCTCCGGCGCGCATAGCGCCTCTCAAGTCGCTCTCGTCGCGTGCGAACAGACAGTTCCTCAGTTGCCCATCGCTGGTGAGCCGGACCCGGTCGCATGCCGCGCAGAAGGGTCGGGTCACCGAACCGATGACGCCGACCTGCCCCATCAATCCGTCTGGTGCCTCGACCACCCAACGCTCGGCCGGATCGCTACCGCGAGGCTCCGATGCTGGCGTCAGCGTGAAGGCTTCGCCGAGACGCTCCAAGATCTCGCCTGCCTCGATCATCTCTGTGCGCGACCACGCATGTTGCGCGTCCAACGGCATCTGCTCAATGAACCGGAGCTGCAGGTCGTTGGCGATCGCCCACGTGACCAGCGAAACAACTTCGTCGTCGTTGACGTCCCGCATGAGGACAGTGTTCACCTTCACCGGCGCGAGTCCCGCATCCTTGGCTGCCTCGATACCAGCCAACACGGCTGAAAGACGGTCGCGGCGAGTGAGCGTCT
>DASUFV010000365.1:0-3957 GCA_036274415.1 Actinomycetes bacterium | reverse complement strand
ATCCACCCGGGTCAGCCCTCAACGGACGAGTGGTGCACTTTTCGACGCCCGAAACTGGCGCACTTTTCGACGCCCCTTGACATCCGGCTCACCGCACCCCCTTCTAGCAGTGGACGTTTAACCCTGGCCGTCCTACGCTGGGCAGATGAGGGGGCTGGCCGGCTTCACCCGTCTCGTCTCCGGCGCCAAGCTTCGGCCTCGAGCACCGGTTAAGGCGATCTTCCTGCGGGGATGCACGGTCTCCGAAGGCCGCCTGTTCGTCTACGTGCAGGTCACCAGCCTCGTCGACACGCCGGTGGTGAACGTGCGCGCCTCAGCGTTCGCCGACGGGAAACGACTGGCGGCTTCAGGGTCGCGCAATGGGCGACCCGCCAGGATCGACCCGCGTGGCACCGTCTGCCTTTCGCTCCGGTTGCCCCGCCCCGATGTCGCGGACCTGGTGTACGGGGAAGTGAAGGTTCGAGGCGGACTCACCGCCCGGGTCTCCTACGGCTCGGGCGAGACGATCCTGGTCTCCTGGGACGAAACGCCTGTCGCGGCGACCCCACCGTTCTCGGAGTCGCTTCCCGCAGACCCGACCGGGGCGCTCGCGCCAAGCAGCTGACCGACACGGTGCTACTCACCGTGCGCGGGGATTACGAGGTCTTGACGTCCGAGGGCTCGCGCCTAGTCTGACTTCACGCTCCCGTTCTCCTCGGTTCGGGAGTCTGCGGCCGTCGAGGGTGCCCGTCCGAGCCTTTACCCCTGGCGGACGGGCAGGCGGCCCGACGTGGCCGGGTCGGGCGTTAGGTGTCGACGATATCGAGCTTGGCGCGTTGGCAGCTCCAGTTGCCGCCGCTGCTCTCGACAGTGATCCAGGGGAGGATCCTGCCGGTAGTCGCGCGTCATGCCGTCGTGTCCCTGGAGGACGAGCAGGTCGATGTTGCCGCGGCCGGCATCGATGCTGGCGAGCCGGCCGGTGATGTCCTGTCTGGAGAGACGTTCGACGTCCGACGGGTACATCCGAGCGGGGTCGGGTCGTTGTGCCATCGCCCGACGATCTCTAGCCGGAAGCGATCACGTGCGACGATCCGCTCCGCTTCCTCGGGTCCACCAATACTGACCATGTCGGGCGTGTGGAAACTGTCGTCGCCGGGGCCGGTGGCCTGGATGATCAGGCCGTAGCGGCTCTTGTCGGCGATCAGGTAGCCGCCGGTCTCGACGCACTCTCGTTCCCGGGTGGTTCGGTAGCTGATCTCCCGGGAGATCGCCTCCCTCGCCTCCCGGGTGATCCTGACCTGCGTGGCTGGCGGCCAGTCGATGAGCGTGACCTCCGGCTTCGCCGGGGCTTCCTGGGCTTGTGAGACCCGGGTCAGGGCTTCGTGTTGACGGATAAACTCACGGATCTTCGTCGAGAAGGAAGCCCTGCCTCGGTGCTTGAGCACCCGCTGACCATGGTGGCGATCCCCGCCTTCTCACGCTGGCGGAACCGCCAGACCGCGAGTTCGATCCCGGTCACGCCGGGAGGGTTGTCGGCGAAGCCCATCTGGGCGATGGTCCGCTTGTACGCGGTCGTCCGGTCTACCCCTGCACGGCAGGCGGCCTCGACGGCCGTCGAGAAGGCACCCAACCGGTTAGCGACGCGGATCCGAACATTTCCCAAAGATATGCGCCGAGCATGACGTCGATGCTTGGCCGTGACCGCCGGGCTGCGCGAGAATCAGCTTGATGGCGGGTACTCAGGGCGTGCGTGAGCCGGGTGGGCCCGGCGGCTTGCGGGTGGATGACGATGGGCGGATTCTCGCTGGGTTGCTTCGGGGGGATGAGCGGGTGTTCGGCGAGTTGGTGGTTCGGTGGGGCGGTGCGATGTTGCGGCTCGCGCTCATGTATGTCGGGAGTCGTGCGGTTGCCGAGGAGGTGGTGCAGGATGCGTGGCTGGCGGTGCTTGGGAGTGTGCGCCGCTTCGAGGGTCGGTCGGCTTTGCGCACCTGGGTGCTCGGGGTAGTCGTGAATACGGCTCGTTCGCGGGCGCGGGCGGAGCGGCGGTCGGTTCCGGTCGCGGTAGGGGAGCCGTGTGTGGATCCGGCCCGCTTTCACCCCCCGGACGCCGTCGAGTGGCCTGATCACTGGCGCGTGGGCCCTGTGCCCTGGCCAGCGCCGGAGGAAGCGCTCCTTGCCGGTGAGACACAGAGAGTTGTGGTTGAGGCGATCGCAGCTCTGCCGGGGGCGTTGCGAGAGGTCATTGTCCTTCGTGATCTTGAGGGGATGACGGCTGCTGAGACGTGTGCTGTCCTTGGTTTGAGTGATGTGAACCAGCGGGTGATGCTTCATCGGGCCCGTGCCCGAGTGCGGTTGGCGATCGAGGAGTACTTCGATGCGACGGAGCTGACATGAGCGACGTCGGCGTCCTCCCGGAGATGCCCTGCCGCGAACTCGTCGAGCTCGTCACGGACTATCTCGAGAATCGCCTTTCGGCGTCGGATCGTGTGCGGTTCGAGGCGCACATCGCTGACTGTCCGTACTGCGAGACCTATCTGGAGCAGATGCGACAGACGATCCGTCTCATGGGCCGACTCCCTGAAGAGTCGCTTTCTGACGAGGCCCGCCAAGCGCTCCTGTCGGCATTCCGCGGCTGGGCACGGAAATAGCCGCGTCGATGTAACAAACCGCCCCGCCCGGGGCACTCACAAGGATATCCACCGTCCGAGAGGAGGCCGGGTGCCGCTTGCGCGCGTAGTTACCTTCGAGGGTGTCAGCAGCGCCCGCGTCGAAGAGCTCAAAGCCGAGATCAGCAACGGTGAGCAGCCCGAGGAGATTCCGGCCACGGAGGTAGTCCTTCTTCACGATCCGGAGGCTGAGACGTCGGTCGTCATCCTGTTCTTCGAAACCGAAGACGACTACATGCGTGCTGATGAGACGCTTAGCGCAATGCCTCCAGGCGACACTCCGGGCCGCCGCACGTCAGTAGGCAAGTACCAGGTCGCGATCCGCAAGACGTCTTGACTCAGGCGAGCAGCCGCGGACGTTCCCGGGTCAAGCTCACCACTAGAGGAGGGGAAAATGGCCGGCATCGAGGTCAAGAACTTTGAGGAGCCAGACGAGGTACGACCGTTCGAAGGCAACGGCCAGGCGGCAGTGGTCAACATCGGTGGCCGAGTTGTCGGTCGTGGAGAGTTCGAGCCGGGATGGCGCTGGAGCGAGAACGTCAAGCCGATCGCAGGCACGGACTCATGCCAGGTCTCACACCTCGGATACATCCTCTCCGGCCGCATGGGTGTACGCATGGACGACGGCACCGAAGGAGAAGCCGGACCCGGAGACGTGTTCGCGCTAGCCCCTGGACACGACGCCTGGGTCATCGGTAACGAACCATGCGTCGCGCTCGACTTCGGCGAATTCGGAGACTACGCCAAGCGCTAAAGACCACACCATGACGCCCATCCGTCGGCTCACTCAGGCGCCGGTACCTCGGGGCAGAGACCGACGGGAAAGCTCACCGCGCCCAAAAGAGGAGATACAGATGCCGAAGACATCAAGAACAACCGCGTCCCAAGTCGAGTCGGTCGAAGGCATCCTCGACGACCGCTCCGAGGACCTCGACGGATACACGGCAAGCTTCACCACGTTCCACGCCGACATGGACCCGGCCCCACTCTTCAAGGGCCTCCCTGATGACCGTTGCCAATCGCCGCACTGGGGATACGTGCTCAAAGGGAAGATGGCCTTCCGGTTTGCCGACCGAGAGGAAACATACGAGCAAGGCGACGCCTTCTACGCACCGCCCGGCCACACACCCATTCACTTCGCCGGAACAGAGATCGTCGAGTTCAGCCCGACTAATGAATTGGCGAAGACGATGGAAGTCGTCATGCGCAACCTTGAGGCGAGCAAACAGACGTAGTGCCGCGGGAGTGCCTGGCGAGCCGAGGCGACGGTCGACATCGAACGAGCAGGCCTCGATCGGCGTAGGCCCGGCCC
>DASUFV010000364.1:0-4029 GCA_036274415.1 Actinomycetes bacterium | reverse complement strand
TCGAGGAAGTCAACTCGCTCGACGCTCACAGCAAGCGAATCAAACAGCCAGATGGTCTCCATGCCGCGCCTCCTCCGTCCGGGCCAGCGTACGCATCAGAAACGCCATGCTCGTGATCACAACTACCCCGCCGGCCCACTGCCATGGCTCGAGGCGCTCGCCGACGACGAAAGCCGCGGCGACGCCGAACACTGGGATGAGTGTCAGGAACGCTCCAGCGACTCCAGCTGAGACACCTCTGAGGCCGCTCAAGTAGAGCCAGAACGCAAGCGCGTAGTACAGCAAGCCCGAGATGGCAGCGCCGGCCCAATCAGTCGGTCCGACGGCAGACAGGTCGGGTAACGTCCCCGTCACGCCAGCGACGACTACAGCGAGCGCGACGGCAAAGGCGAACGCAGACATCTGTTGAACGAGCGTGACGCTGAGGGCACCCTGATCGATCGCGAGTGCACGCGCAAGAACGGTGTAGACCGCGCAGCAGAGGATCGCCACGATCGTGATGATGACTCCGAATACGTTGCCGCCCACGCCGGGTTCGTAGACCACGAGCAGGACGCCGAGAACAGCTATAGCCATGAACACGTATACCGACCTCGGTAGACGCTCATGGAGGATCAGCGCCGCAAGGCAAGCGATCAGCACCGGCTCGATTGCCCACAGCAAGACAGCCGTACTCGCTGAGATGTAGGTCAGTCCGATGAGCCCGAGTGCGTAGGCAAGGCCCGGATTCAGGACGCCAAGTGCCGCTGCTTTGGCGGTGTCTCTGTTCCGGTCGATTCGGTGACCGGTCAGGATCGCGACCACCAGCAGCGCTGCGCTGCTGACGAACAGCTGAACCCCTAGCAGGGGTAACGGAGGAAAGGTTGAGAGCACTTGCTTGCTGACGACGGTACCTACGCCCCAGGACGCGGACGCACCGATGAGAAATGCGGTAGCAGAACGATGAGAAGACATGTGAAGGCTCCGAAGTGGACGAAGTGAAAGGAGGAACAGGCGACGAACTAGTCGCCAGGAGGTTCCTCATCACACGTCGCATACGAAGCGAGTCGTGCTCGGCGCGAACGTCGTGAGCCGCATGAGATGCACATGACTAGCCCCTAGCTCCGAGGACAGAGCTGTCAAAGATCATCGCTTGTGCGGTGCTTGGGCACACCTCTGAGAGTTCTACCGATGAGTTGAGCGACGGTGGCAGCGCTTCCCGCGGGACCGCGACAAATCCGAGCCGTTCGAAGTAGGTCGTGGCTGACTCAGTGAGCAGCGCGAGCGGACGGTCGGAGTTGGTCGACTCAAGCACGTGCCGCACCAGTTGCCTCCCTACACCACGGTCACGGGCATCAGGCCGTACGGCAAGGGACCGCAACAGGTTCGCTGACTCTTCTCCTTCGCCGTGTTCCTCGATGGCGACGGTCCCAGCCAACTCGCCTCGTTCGTAAGCGCCGAAGATCGCTGATGCGTCCTCGATACCGGCCAGCGGTAGTTCAGCCTCGGCGACCAGCGCCCGGACGGCCTGAAGGCTGTCGGCGTCAACAGCATCAATCCTCACGATGGAGACGTCCGCGAGGGATGCTTGGCCCGGCAAGGTCATGCGTTGAGCGTAACCCCGAACTGGGAACGGAGGGAGGTTCAACTGCGTCAAACCGCTGTGCAGTCCACAGTGGCTTTCCTCGGGAGCACTCCTGCTCGCGAGCGCCTGTTCGGAGAACCGAGTTGCTGAAGGAACCTCCGAGACCGAGTCAGCGTCGGCACGCATCGGGCTCGAGTGCGACAACAACCTCCGCAACGTTGGCGAGCCGGACTACGGCATCGGCTCTGACACGACGCCGGACCCCGACCCACCGCTCGAACAAGCAGCGCGATACGTCGACGGTGTGAAGTTGGATCGAGACTTTCCTGGTGTCGAACCGGTCCTCGTCGACATGGGGAAGGCCTCACAACTTGTGGCGCTTGTCGCAAACGATCAGACCGTTGGCCTGCTGCGCTACGAAGATGACGCGCAGCTCGGGTGGCACCTCATACTGACCCAGGAGTGCTCTCCGGGACGAGGCTGAGCCTCAGACCAATTGCTGCTCTCGTTTATGCGGTGCCGCAGGGCTAGTCGAATTTCTCTGTTTGGCCTCCCAAGGACACGGGTAGGCACTTACACGGAGCCGGGGCACAAGCCCGCCACGAGCGGGTTCATCAAGTCCGTTTGTCCCCAGTGACCAAACCAAGCCCTGCATCTCAGGAGGTACCGCATGCTCCGTGGACCGACCGTCCAACTCTCAGCCTTGGTCGTGATGGCCGGAGGCATGCTGGCCGCCGTATCAGTCGCTGCGACCGGCGCTGTGACTGGCGCTGTGGCTGGGACGCAAGCTCAGGCTGCGACGACGCGTTGTCACGGGTACGTCGCAACCATCGTTGGCAATGATCGGGCGAACGTGATTCGCGGAACGAATCATCGCGATGTGATCGTCGCTCGCGGTGGTGCTGATGTCATTCGCGCGCGCGGTGGAGGGGACATCGTGTGTGGCGGAGGTCGCGGTGATGTGGTCCGTGGAGGACCAGGGCGGGACATCATCGAAGGCAACGGGGGTAGTGACGTCCTCAAGGGCCAGCAAGCCAAGGACAGGCTCTGGGGTGGAGTAGGTGACGACCGTCTGGCTGGAGGGATTCGAACCGACTGGGCCTTCGGCGGAAGCGGTATGGACCGCATCGGCGGAGGCAGAAGCGGCGATTATCTGATCGGTGGTCACCGCAAGGACATCCTCCGTGGCGCGAAAGGCAACGACATCATCCGTGGCAAGGGTGGAAATGACCGCGGTTACGGCAGCAAAGGCAACGATCGGCTTCTCGGTGGCGATGGCAACGATCGACTCGTAGGTCATGGCGGTGGCGACCGCATTGCTGGCGGCGATGGAGACGACCACCTGGACGGGCGTGACGGACAACCGAATGACATCCTCATCGGCGGAGCTGGCATCGATGTCTGCCTCACCGATCCCGGAGATGCGAACCCTGATCGGTGATCCTGCGGTGATTGAGCAACCGACTGTATGACTGGCTGTGAGGGAGCTCAGTTCTTGAGTAGGAGACTGAGGCCCATCACGCCGAGCACAAGTGGGAGCAGCCCCAGCAGACCCGCTGGCAGCCGTAGCCAACCCCGCAGGAAACAGGCGAAAAGAATCAGGGTCCCCGACGCCGCCACAACGACGACGCCGATCACGCTGGCCCACCCTCGTTCGAGGTCGTTGTACGGATAGGCCGACGCCCGAAGGAGAAGCAAGACCCCAGCGACGAGTCCGAGGCTCGACATAGGCAAAGAGACCCACAGCACCCACGCGGGCGCATTGCCTCCGCCGCCCCGTAGCCATGTGGGCACTTGACGGTGGGTCATCCACTCAGGTGGTGTCTCCTGACTTGGATCCCACGGTGGTGGCGGGTTATCGCTCACGGCTCGAGGGTAGGCGCCTGCGACTAGTCGTCGTAACGCTTGTCGGGCCCGTCAACCAACCGTCCGGTCGTGACCCGCAGTAGGCCAACTCATAAAGGAATGGCCAGACCCCGGAACGGGTGCGCCGCCAGGGACTCGAACCCCGAACCCGCGGAGTAGGCGCAGGGCTATCACGGGGGATACCGACGGAAGCAGGAGTCGTGGAGAAGGTCGAGGCGGAAGCTGCCGACCGTGTTAGGCAGTGGCTCGACCAGACCGCGCAACTTGTCGGGCGCGTCTGCGAAGTGGTGTCCGTGAGGGTCAATCACGCTTGCCCTCACACTCCCGTCGTCGTCGCTGTGAAGAAACCATAACGAACCTATCGGAGGACAAGAAGGCTAAGTACGCCGAAGTTCGGCAGATGGCCAAGGAACCCGAGTTGATCGACCTCGGCCTTCCCGAGGGAGCTATCACAATGCCGCGGATCGAGAAGCTCAAGGTGTCGAAGAGGGGCAAGCCGTACCAGGTTTGTTGGTCCTGGACCGATGCCACGGGCAAGCGCCGGTTCAAGAAGGAGCGGTTCGCCAAGCTCGATCAGGCCAAAGCTAAGCAGCGCGAAG
>DASUFV010000363.1:0-15071 GCA_036274415.1 Actinomycetes bacterium | reverse complement strand
GTTCGCGCTGGCGGCCGAGGCGGCCTGCGACGCCGGCGTCCCGCAGTGGTTCATCACTGAGACCGGCCTCAACGCGTCAAAGGGTGTCAGTCAGAGCGAGACGGCTCAGTGGATTCCCATAGCTGCGGACGCCGCGCGCCGCCTGGGCTACTCCGGGTTCATGTACTTCGACTCCACCGTCGGCGGTGACTTCAGGCTGACCAGTCCGGAGACGTGGAAGGCGATGAACGCGGAAATCGCGCGCGACTAGGCGGGAACCCATTCAGGGGATGGCCCTGCGGCCCGTCGATTCAGACCTTTGACCTCGCACTCGTCTTTACGCTCCTCTTTACCTTGGCCCTTGTCCTCGTCCCCGACCTAGATGAGTCGCTGGCCTTCGCCTTCACGGTCGCCGGACGCGCCGTCGCTGACCTGACCAGCTGGCTGGCGCGTTGCCGCGACACCTTCAGTAACGCCGCGATGTCAGACTGCTTCATGCCCTGCTGATGGAGCTTTCCGACGATCCTCCTCATCTCGTCAGAAGCTTCGGCCATCTCCCGCTCAGCACGTTCCTGTTTGCGCCGAACGGCGTCGATCTCGTCCAAGGCACCGCCCTTAAAAGAGATGTCAACCTCAGCGTCCTTGACATCGGTCATCGCATACACAAGGCCAGAAGCCATCTCTGGCGCCTCTGCCACGGACAAGGCCTGAGTCACCCCAATACCGTCGACCGTGATGATCCAGAACTTCCCATCGCGTTCGGCGGTCGCGCTGTAGCGCATCACAGCCATCCCTTCGTCATGCAAGCCGTCTTGCTGATCTGCCCTACTACCCCGGCGCTCACGGTGGCGTGGCGTGGAACCGCTGCGCGGTGCTTGCCGCATGGGCACTGGTACACGGCGTGGTCTCCTTGGTCCCGAAGAAGTCTGAACCCGGCCTTCCGCATCGCCCGGGCTAGATCCCGGCGCTTCATCGGCTTCACGAGGGTAACGCTAGGGGCCCTAGACAATCAACGCAAGGGGGACTAGACATCGGTGGACATCCTAGAGCAGATCAACCGTGCTTGACGTTAACGTCAACGTCACTCACTCTTGATCTCGTGATCGCCACCGAAGCCGAGCGCCAGACCTGGTCGATCAGCGACCTCGCCGCCGAACTCGGCGTCACACCCCGAACCTTGCGGTTCTACGAGGCCGAGGGCCTGATCGAGCCGATCCGCGGCCCCGGCGGATCTCGTACATATACAAGGCGTGACCGCACGCGGATGCAGCTGATCTTGAGGGGCAAGCGGTTCGGCATGACCCTCACCGAGATCGCCGAGATCATCGGTATGTACGACGGGGCGGAGTCGAGCAAGATCCGCCAGCTCGAACGAGTGATCGCGCGCGTCGACGAGATCAGCGCCGAGTTGACCGACAAGCAACGCGACATCGCCGAGACGCTCGAGGAGCTGGCCGACGTGTCAGCTCAGTGTCGCGCGAAGTTGACTCAGCTTCGAAAGTAGACCGGCGAGCCGAAGGGAGCCCGACATGCCGGACGCCGAACCGCCGGTCGTGGTGCAGCGTGGTCTCTGGTACGACGAACTGGAGGTCGGCACTCGCTACCGTCACTCCCCCGGGCGCACGATCAGCGAAGCCGACAACACGTGGTTTAGCGCGATAACCATGAACCAACAGGCGCTGCACGTTGACGCGGTATTCGCCGCCGAATCGGAGTTCGGTGGACGGCTCGTGAACAGCATGATGACGCTGGCAGTGGTGGTCGGACTTTCTGCAAACCACTTAACGCAAGGCACGGTCGTGGCAAATCTCGGCTTCGGGCAGGTGCGCTTTCCGCGTCCGGTGCGAGCAGGCGACACTTTGCGCGCGGAAACGGTCGTGACGGACAAGCGTGAGTCCCGCGGGCGTGAAGGTCAGGGAATCGTGACGTTGCAGCACTATGGCTACAACCAGGACGACAAGCTTGTGGTCGAAGCGGAGCGAACCGTGCTGTGGCGGATGGAACCACGATGAAACCGCTCACCCCGGAGTCTGGGCCGGCGTATCTGTTCTGTCCCGCGTCGCGTCCGGACCGGTACCAGAAGGCGTTGGATGCGGCCGACTTCGCGATCTTCGACCTCGAGGACGCCGTCGCGCCAGCGGACAAGGCAGCAGCGCGGCAAGCGCTGATCGACAACCCGATCGACCCCGAGGCGGTGATCGTTCGGGTCAATGCGATCGGGACGCCGGATCACGCGTTGGATCTCGAGGCGCTTAAGCAGACGTCGTACGGACGGATCATGGTGCCAAAAGCTGAGGACCCTGAAGCGATCGCCACACTCGACCAGTACGAAGTGATTGCCCTGTGTGAGACAGCGCGCGGCGTCCTGCGTGCACCCGAGATCGCCGAGGTCCCATGCGTCGTCGCCCTCATGTGGGGTGCTGAAGACTTGGTTGCGTCACTGGGTGGACGCACCAGCCGTAACGAGGACGGCTCTTACCGAGATGTTGCCCGCCATGCATGCTCAGTGCTTCAGCTGGCTGCCGGCGCCGTGAACAAGGAAGCAATTGACGCTGTATTTCTCAACATGCAAGACGATCTCGGGCTTCAGCAGGAAGCTCGCGCTGCGGCAGCCTCGGGGTTCGTTGCCAAGGCCTGCGTACATCCACGGCAGGTAGAGGTTGTGAGAGCTGCATTTCGGCCATCCCAGCAGGACGTCGAGTGGGCGCGGAGAGTGATCAGCGAGGCGTCAGGGGTCGGCGTGTCACGGATTGACGGGCTGATGGTCGACGAACCGTCACTTCGAATGGCCCGCTCAGTTCTCCGGGCTTCCGGTGGCTGACACATCATCAACCTGCCCATAACCAAATATGTGAGCGCTGACCACATCGAGTTCGCGTCGTTCGTCACCGAAAAACGCGGACAACCGCTGTACTACCCGGGGAAATGGCTTCTCGCGGGCACGCCCGTCCTCTCCCCAGTTCGCCTGCGGCACAACGAGGAACAGATGCTGCGTGTCAGGCGAAATGTGCGCCTTCCACATGTCTTTGAGATCGTGGTTGTTCGTGGTTGTTCCACCGCGCTCAACCTCGCCGAGGACTCCTCGTCCATCGGCCAGCCAGTACACGAAATCAGGTCGCGCACGCGTGACGAGACCGTCTACAGGCGTGATCACAACCTCGCTCTGAAATCCCAGTTGATGTTGGAGTAGGTCGGCAACGATGTCCTGCACGACTGAGCTGCTAGCCCCGTGGACGTGAACCAAATCGATTGCCGCTGCCTGCTCATCGAGGTGGGTGCGTAGCCGCTCTGCGAGCTGGTCAACCTGCTGCAGTTCTCGACGTTGACGGTTGTCGAGCTTGTGTCGAACCAAGCGCGCGTACTGGACCGACATGGGGCAGGAGCTTCACAGCTCACCACCAAGAAAGCTAGAGCAAGCCAGAGGGAATTCGGGCGATAACCGAGGTCGAACGACGGACACCAGGACCACCAGAGTTGGCGGAATCACACCGGATGGGACTAGGCAGCCTTGAAATGTGCCGTAAGAGAGTCCAGCGTGTGCGGCACGTCGACATTCCCATCAGCGGACGCCGTCAGTAGCTGCTTGGTCACGAGTTTGGGCCAGAGCACGTGAACGCCACGCGTCGTGAAGGAGCCCCCGATCAAGGGCCAATCCGCCTCGACAAAGCACAAAGCTCCGGTTACGGGTACTTCACCGACAACATCTCTCACGAGTTGTGTCTGCTGGAGCACACTGTCGACGAGCTTGGTGCTGTCCCGGCCGCCGACGAGCAGCTTCTCAACGCGAGGACGGAGAAGACCGCCCTCAACCTTCAGTTCCGGTCTTCGATCCTTGTAACGCTTTGCATCGATCACCCAGATCCCCGTACGGGTTATCGCGATGTGGTCGATGTTGGCTCTCGACCCTGGGATTCGGCGGTCATGGAGGACAGCGATGTTATCGGAACGGATGGAATCCAGGCGCTTTCCTAGCAGCTCCTCGCCGACCGCCCCGCGCTCCCAAGCCTTGGTGCTCTGCTTCTCACTAGACAGGGCTACGGCAACGCCACCCAACCTGCCCCACTTCGCGCGTAACCGCTCCTCGTCCTTGGCCTTGCGGCGCTCATACTCACGGCGGGCGGAAGACCCAGCGACGTTCTCTCCGGGATTAACCACTGGAGAAACTGAGGAAGGCTCCCCCGCGGATACGTCAGTTTCGATTGTCGACTGCGGGCAAACAACGCAACGCACCGTCTTGGTGGACCTTTCATAGAACGCCTCGGTGCGGGCAGGAATCGGCAGTCCACAAAGTCGACAGACTCCGGCGTAGCGGAGCTTCATCCGTTTCTCCGTGACACCATCGGTCGCGTGGGAGCCCATGAGGTCTCATCGGCGCGCCACCCCGGCGATCTTGAGTAACCCCAGGCGGCCCTTAGCTCGCAGTACGGAAACCGCGCAAAATCATCCACACGGGCGAGCAGAATCTCCTGCAGCGCTAGCGTCGTTTCGGGCGGGAATGGCAAGACCGTGAGGCGACCGGGCCACCAAAGGTCCGTTCAACGAGGTGGATTTGATGCTCCACTCTGCGCGACGGCTTCGGCTATCACCTCCGCGATCGGTGCGGAAGCCTCGTTCGGCAGAAAGAACACCTCACCCGGCAAGGTCACTAGGTGGATCTGCGAGCAACCTTCCATCACAGACTTCTCGTGATCGGTGAGCCCGCCGTCACCCTTCTCGGCGTGCACGAACCATGCCGGCACACCCGTGTCACAGAGACGCTGCGCTGGATCTGTGTAGCGGTGGAGCCAATCGACATATGCGCTCAGCGCGTGACGCACGACGCGTCCATCGTTCTTTTCGAGGTCGGCACGCAACTCCTCCTGACGATCCACCGGGATGTCTGCGCGCTTGAGAAAGGATACCGCTCCCTTCTTAAGCAGAGTCACCGGTACGGATCCGAGCACAGCGGTCGACCGCACGATGCCTCGGAAGAACGCTGGCTCGTCCGCTGCCGAAAGGCTGATTCCTGCCAGCACCACCGGTCCGGCGAAGGCGCCAGAGACGACCATCTCGAACGCGACCGCGGCGCCCATGCTGAACCCCATGACCACGTCGGCAGTCAGATCATTTGCCAGTTGGGAAGCCGCTCGGGCGTTTGCCTCGATGCTGAAGTGGTCGGGGGCTGGCGTTCCCACGTGTCCAGGCAGCGTCGCTGCGACAAGCCGTATGCCGGACAGGACCGGCTCAGCCATGATCTCGGCGTACGACCGCGCGCTGTTCATTCCGCCGGGGAGCAGCAACACGGTGCGTTCAGCGTCAGGTGGGCCTGATTCGACGATTTCCCAGTCGCTGATCATGGCGCAACACACTGGCGTGATGTCAGAGGTTGTGTGAATGCCCCATTTGGACCAACCCCCGTGATGGTTGCGAGGGGCGGCACCGGAGAACCGCCGCGGACGCTGCGAAGAACTCGAGTTCGCCGACCTGACTCGATCGGCACCTCGACGGCAACTCGTCCGCTCCCTGACCGGCTAGAGAGATCGCGACTACGTCCTGCCTAGTCGGCTCCGCCAAGGCGCCGAATCACCGTCAACAGCAATTGCGCACCTTGATGCCCCAGCATGTCGGACTGGGCAACTCGTCTCCCTGCGTCCTCGGGTGTGAACAATCGGCGTGCAAGGCAGGTGCGAACCATCTCCTCGAACTCAGCTCTGTCAAGTTCGAGTGCAAGGTCGATCATCGTACGTAGAGGAGTAGTGCAGCGAATCCCGTCCACTGTCGTGATGTCCGACTCCGGTATGTCGGCATAGTGGACGACGACTTCCTGACCACCCAACGAAATGTGCTCCGTCAGGTAACCGTTGACGTCGAAGTACATGTCGTCGTGCATGTCATGTGGCATGCGCGAGAGAGTAAGTCGCAGTGACGAAACGCGTTCCGTTATCCACAGACCGCGGCCGGGTTTACGAAGCACAGCACCAAAGGGAAGAAGTTAGCCCCTCCCGGCAAGGTCACGAGGTGGTTCTGGGAGCAACTTTCCAGCACAGACTTCTCGGGCTCGGTCGATCGACTTGCCCTCGCGAGACGTCGAATCGCGCGCGAATCGCGGATGTGCTGCGCTTGACCTGACAAAATCACCGGACAAGACTCGAAAACGTCCGGGTGAATCCACCGGACACTGGGGTGCAATGCAATTCGGACGTTCTCGGGGCATCGTGATCAGCGGCGTGCTAGCCGCTTCGTTAGCGACCGTCGTCGGAACCGCAAGCGCCGAGCCGGTGCTCGCGTCCCAGCTGGTTTTCTCACCCAGTGACCCGACTTACGACCCGTACGGCCAGGGCACGACGATCAACGGCGATGTCACCGTCACCGACGATGGGTGGCTCGACTTCAGCGGCCGCAGTGTGGTCGAAACACCCGACCGTCCGAACCTCAACCCAGGAACCTCAGCCTTCACCTTCGGTGCGCGCATTGCGCTGACGCGCGGCGTCGGCGACTGGAACGTCATGCAAAAGGCCAATTGGTCCGACCAGCAGTGGAAGCTGTCGTTGCATGCTGCGTCCAACGCCGCCAGGTTGAGCTGCCGGTTCTCGGGGTCAGCCGGCGCCGTTCACGTCTTCACCGACACCCCCGTAGTGCCGGCCGATGGATCGTGGCATCAGGTGGCGTGTGAGCGCGTGGGCAACACAGTGCGCGTTCTCGTCGACGGAGCGGTCGCCGCTCAGGGCAGCGGACCCATCGGGTCGATCAGCAGCACCAAGCCGTACCTGATCGGATCCAAGGGCGTCGGCAACATCTCCGATCCCGACCAGTTCCTCGGACTGCTGGACGACGCCTTCGTCTCGTCGGACGAGGACGGCGGCGTGATCGACCCACCTCCAGCGCTCGGTTCCACCGCGACAGCCATCGCCGAGACCGACCCGGTTGCGCACTCCGGTGACGCGGCCGATGACCCAGCAATCTGGCCGCACCCAACGGATCCGTCCCAGTCAGCGATCATCGGGAATGACAAGGGCGGCGCGCTCGACGTCTACGACCTTCAGGGAAACCTGCTCCAGCGGATCAGCGACGGAGCCTTCGGCAACGTCGACGTCCGCACTGGTGTGACTACGGGGACCGTCACACGCGACATCGTCGCCACCTATCGGGGTGGCTTGCGTTTGTACACGATCGACCCGAGCACGCGTCAACTCAGCAACATCACGGACGCCTCCACCGGAAGCATCTCGGTACCGACTGGTGGCGAAGGTCTCTGCCTCTATCGGAGTCAGCAGAGCGGATTCACCTATGCGTTCGTCGTGAGCCGCGCCGGATCGGTCGCCCAGTATCGCCTCACTGACGGCGACAGCGACGGCCTCGTGGACGCGTCCCGCGTCCGGCTGTGGTCGATGGGAACCGAGTCCGAAGGCTGCGTCGCCGACGACGAGCTGGGCCGCTTCTACATCTCGGAAGAGGACGTAGCCATCTGGCGCTACGGAGCCGAGCCGACCGAGGGAACGACGTCGGGCGACCGCGTCGCGGTTGATCGGGTCACGAGCGCGGGCGGGCACCTGGCTCCGGACATCGAAGGACTGACGATCGCACAGACGGGTTCGGGCACCGGATACCTCCTGGCGTCCGCCCAAGCGGCGTCTGACACGGCCAACTATTACGCCGTGTACGACCGCGGCGGGAGCAACGACTTCATCCGGACGTTCTCTGTGGTCAACGGGACGGTGGCCGACGGGTGCGGCCGAACCGATGGGATCACTGCTTACGCCGGCGACCTCGGACCGACACTTCCGCAGGGCGCCTTCGTCTGCCAGGACAACAGCAACACCACGCCCGGCTCGGTCGGCAACCAGAACTTCAAGATCGTGCCGCTGGAGCAGGTCGTGGAACTCGGACCGGACGTAAACGACCCTCCGAACGCGAGCATCAAAGCGCCAACCTGCGTCCAGCTCAGCTGCGCGTTCGACGCGTCGGCCTCCTCGGACCCCGAAAACGAACCGCTCACGTTCACTTGGGACTTCGGAGACGGCGCCGAGGCCGACGGCGCACTGGCGACGCATGCCTACAGTGAGTCCGGCACCTACACCGTCGTAGTCGAGGTGCGTGATCCGCTGGGTGCGGCATCCGTCGCTTCGACAACCGTCGAAATCAGCGATGCCCCTGCGCCCGCGCTCGCCTTCCGCGACGTCTCTGGTGCAAGTACCAATGCAACAGCGATCTCTCCCCGCGTCCCGTCGACAGTGCAAACCTCCGACGCTTTACTGCTTTACGTCACCGCCAACCGCTCCGATGCGACCCTGCAAGCGCCAGCGGGTTGGCAGTCACTCGGACGCCGTACTGACGAATCGATGCAGAGCCAGCTCTGGTGGCGAGTTGCGCAGCCTGGCGATGCCAGCGCGACCGTACGAGTCACGTCCACTGCCGGCGCCAAGATGACGGCGCACGTCATCGCCTACTCAGGCACCAATGCAACGCAGCCGATCGCCGCGGCGCTATCGGCCGCTGAAGCCAAGAAGAGTGCGTCGCACACAACTCCCGTCGCCATGACCGCTCCCACGTCGTGGGTTGTGTCGCTCTGGTCGAACAAGTCGTCGAACACCACCGCATGGTCGCCGTCGCCGTTGGTAACCGTTCGACAGTTCCAAGGAACCAGCGGTAGCGGACGCGTCACTTCGCTGGTCGCCGACTCTGGCGCGCCAGTTGGAGCTACGTCATCAGGCGGCTTCACCTCGGTCGCCTCGCAGTCCGGGACCATGGCGACGATGTGGACCGTCGTCCTGAATCCGGCCTAAGGCTGGGTGACACATCCGGCAAGGTCCGGATACCTTTCGCACTCTTCGACGGTCCCTGGCTCAGGTGGTCAGGCGATCGAGCACGTTACGCGTGACTTGACTGACCACGGGGTCGTGGCCGGCTAGTCCATACACCCAGTCGGTGACTCCAGACGTGAACACCGTCCCTCCCCTGGTGTACACGCCCATCACGGCGTGGTTGTGAGTCAGGCGCGCAGCGTTCTCCGGTGTCGCTTCGCCGAAGACGGACGCCGCGAAGAACTCGAGCTCGCCGACCTGACTCGATCGGTACCTCGATGGCAGCTCGTCCTGCGTCCACAGTCGTGCGGGAGCGGTCGCCAGGATGGTGAAGTCCGATGGTGTCCCGTCTCGACCAGTCGGCACTGGCAGACCGTCTTCGGTGGAGAGCGTGAACTCGCAACCGTCCACCTCGTACACCGCGATGGCGTCCTTGGCACCGAACACGTCGCCGTAGTGCAGGTCGCAACCCTTGAAGACCCAGTGGTCTGGACGCCACGCGGTCAGTCCCCCGGACGCGCGCGGCACCGCCTGACCCATGCGGATGTATCCGCCGCGGCTGAAGCTCACACCGGTCAAGTGGTTCTCGGGACGGTTCACGAGCTGCGAGCACCAGAGCGTCGAGACCAGATGCTGCTCGTCGGTGCCATACAGCGGGTCGGACTCCGCATCCGCCTTGTAGCCAACCATCGTGCGGCCGTCGTCCTCGTAGCGGACCTGCCAGCAAACGGAGTTGCCGGACAAGAACGCGTAGTTGCCGCCGCGCTCGATGAACGCCTCGGCGGTGTCGCGCATCCCCCACGACCAGTATTCGTCGTGACCCACACTCACGACCAGCTTGTAGTCGTTGACGATCTCGGGGCGCTGCTCGAGATCGGCGTTGACCGCAACGTCGACGGTGTAGCCGGCACGTTCTGCCCACTGCACGAACAGTCGCTCCCACTGATACCAGCCGGATGAACCCGACCAACGCGCAAGACCGTGTTGGTCAGCCCAGTTGCGGAAGCGCTCGTGCTCGGGGTCCTGGACGTCGTCAAGATTCGGGTAGCGCAGGTACGGTTCGGGCTTCCGCAAGAACCCACGTGCCATCGGTCGCTGAAATGAGACGCGGACCGCTCCGGTGTAGAGGCTCGGGCCTCCCCAGTCGTTGTACGCGTTGTAAGTGTTGGTGGCGAGGACGAGCAGCATCTGGCCGCGGTCGTGCGGCTGTTCGGTGTGCCGAAGGGCGAAGAAGGCCAGCGACTCCTCGTCGCGTCCAGTCGCCGCATCACGCGTCCGCAAGATCACCTCGTAGTAGCCCGATCGCCAATCGCGAGGTATCTCGAACTGAACGGTCGGCGTCCAGCCGCAGCCGACTGCCGATGCATTCGACGGGACGGGTTGAACGACGCCAGCGATGTCGGCGGCACGCCAAACGATCTCGCGCGAACCGCCGACGCGTGCCACCTCGACCGAGAATTTTTCGGCAGTGGTCGAGCAACAAAGCGAGATCACATCACCGACGGCGTAGCTCAGTCGGTCGGCATAGCCGTCGATCGTCACGCTCGGACGCTACCAACCACCGTTACGTCGTAGTGATCTTCTTTCGCAGACTCGACCTGGGAAACGAGCGGCAAGTTCCCTCAGGCCCACCCGTGTGGCCGCTAGGAGACGCACGACGGCGCACATACCCTTCACCGAGGCCGACTCGCCTCCCGATGCACCGAAGGAGCCGCATGTCGCACCGTCTTGGCCCGCGTCCGGCTCCTACACCTGTGCGGACAGCATCATGAGGGCGAAGATCGCAGTTTCGGTTGCTGCGGCGTGTGCGATCTCCCTCATGGCCGCGCCGTCAGCACTCGCAGCCGGGGGTGACTGGGCGGCCGGATTCCACTCGGGCGAGCCCGTCGTGCAGCTACAGCCGAGCTCGGTCGATACGCCTACCGTGGCGGCCGCGAAGTCGCTGACCTACGTGGCGTCCGACAGCTATCCAGGCACGGTCGGCACGACCATCCAACGGCTGGACGCGAGCGGCACGCCCGACCCGGCGTGGTCCGGCGACGGCGTCCTCGCGCTTCCGAAGGTGCCGCAGCTGATCGCCTTGCATCCCAACAGCGACGGCACCGTTCTCGTCGGCGGCCTGGACGCGTCCGGCGATGCCCTCGTCGGTCGACTCCGCGCGAACGGAACCTGGGACCCAAACTTCAGCGGGGACGGCAAGGTCGTGCTGCCGGTCGACAGCTTCCAGGGCGTGCGGGCGTTGGCGGTGGACTCGCGCGGTCGGGTGTTGGCCGCGCTGTCGTCGCAGCGGACGAACATCGAGTTCAAGAGTGACTTCGTCGTCGCGCGTCTGCTCTCCAACGGTCGGCTCGACACCTCATTCGGCCTCGGCGGCTACGCGACGGTCGACACCCGCCGCGCCGACACGGTGCGCGCGGTCGCGGTTGACTCTGAGAACCGGGTGCTCGTGATGGGCGCGACAGATGCCGATCCGGACGCCGCCGGATACACCGCGCTGGTCGTGCGGCTGCGTCCCTCTGGAAGGATCGACGGCACCTACGGCAAGAACGGACGCGCGTACCCGACGTTCGGCAGCAGCACCGGTCAGGTGATCATCAGTGGCCACGCCGACAGCCGCGACCGACTGACCATCGCGCTCAACACCGATGGCGGCGACTACGCCGTGATTCGCCTCACAGCGGCTGGTCGGTTGGACAAGACCTTCGGCACCAACGGCAAGACCGGCGCGACCTGCTCTTGCTCGTTGCAGGCGGCGACGTGGTCGGGCGGGATGGTGCTGGCGGTGACCAGCGCCGACCCGACGGTGTTGAGAACGATCAAGGTCGGCGCCGCTGGTGCGTTCGCTTCTGGGTGGGGCGCGGGCGGCACGGCGGACGCCGACCTCCCGACTGACGTCACGGTGAGCGGCACGTCACTGGCGCCCGGCCCCAAGGGCACAGTGATCGTCGGCGCCCGAGCCTTCCAGGAAGACGGTATGGGCGGTGTCACCGATGCTCTGCTGATTGGACACCTCGCCGGCAGCTGAACCACGTCGCGTTTGTCGCGCGGGAGGCAACCTCGTCAGGTAGCCTCCCGCGAAACCAACGAGAGGTGACGATGACGCGGCGCGTATTGACCTTGCTGATCACCGGGCTGCTGGCCCTTGGACTGACGACGGTGCCTGCGCACGCGGGCGCTGTCGAGAAGATCGACGGAACGAGCTACGACGTTTCGTGCGTGTTCGAGACGCGCGAGGGTCCGTTGGTGTTCTTCTTCGCGAGTCAGGGAGTGTCCGGCAAGTCGGGATCGGGCATGTTCGTCGAGACCGCCGATGGCGAGATGGTCTTGACGTGGGACAAGCGGGGTACCGCGTCCTTCGACCCCACCTTCTCCGCCAGCGTTGACCTGGTCCATCCGCAAAGCGGTGCACCTGCTGGCACCGCCACCGTCGCCGCAACCCTGACGCCCGGCGAATCGCAGACGTTCGAGGTGCGGGACCGGCCAGGCAACACCTGGCAGGAGAAGGGCACGCGCACCGACACCGAGTACGCCGTCTCTGACGTCGAGGCCCAGGTGCCAGGGCTCACCGTCATAGTTCGCAAGAACGACTGCTCGGCCACAAGCACCGAGTTCCACGTCAAGACGACCAATCCGTCCGCGGAGCTGCTGCGCGACACCGACTTCGGCACCGACATCTGTGACGTCGAGGGCTTCGGCAATGCGCAGATCCGGATTTCCCGAGACACCTTCGAGATGGTGATCGAGAAAGGCGACGACATTCAGCTCGCTGACGGAGAGCTGAGGTGGCAAGGCCCCAAAGCGCACGGCATCGTGCCGCTGCGTGACCTGTTCACCGACAAGATCATCGCGCGCCTGGACGTGACCGTTTCCCTCGAGCGCGCCGGACGCCTGGAGCGGCGCAGTGAATCAGGCAAGGGCTGGAGCGAGCGCGTCCACGTCGTCCCGTATGTCGCGCACGTCGATCTGGAGTCCACCGACGGCCGCAGCGGAACGGCGTCCTGCCTCGCGACCAGCGTGCGGACGCGGATCTTCTTCTCGCCGAACTAGGGCACGTTGGACGCCGAGCTAGCTGGCGTTCAAGGCGGCGTTCAGCTCGGCGATCACGCCGGCCTCGACGTCCTCGCCGCCCTTGCCTGCCTCCGACACCTTCTGAGCGAGGTCGGTGATGGCTGCCTTGAACGCTGGCACGTCGTCGGGAGCCTTCGTCGACAGCAGGGTGAGCGACTCCGCGATGGCCGCGAGCGTTCCTTGCCGCAGCTCCTCAGGTGAGGACGACACGGCCCACCCGGTGCCCTTTGTTGCCGCGAGGTCACGCAGGAGCACACTGCTCGACTCCTTGGACTGCTGTGCCATGAAGCTCGCCATGGCGCCGGTCTCCTTGAACGTGCTCGTGAAGCCTCGCTCGCTCAGCGCGACCCACATGCCCGAGCCGGTCAGCGCCCGACGCAGGGTGTTCCATTCGTCCTCGGTGAAGTCCTGCCGTCCAGCCATGGGTTGCTCCTCGGAGTCGCGGTGAAGGCGCCGGTCTTCACCGCACCCTACGGCGTCCGGGGAAGGGCCTCATCCCGTGGTTTGCGGACGCCTCCGCACCTTGGACGTGCAAAAGCGTCCGCAAGCGAGCCGTTCTAGTCCTCCATGAGGCGGGCGAACTGCTCCCACGACTTCTTGATGACGTTCTTGCCCTTGCCAGGACGCCAGTCGATGGTGCCCTTGCTGATGCGGAGTTCCCCGAGCTTGGCGTCGTCGGCGTACACGATGAAGGTGAAGTCGCTGTTCAAGACCCGCTTGGGCGGTTGGATGATCTCGACGTAGTGCTGCGGCACGACTACCTCCGGGGCTCGACTGTGCCCATTGTCCGCCTCAGCCGCCATCCGCTCCGTAGTGAATCGCCCGTGACGCACGCGAGAACGTCGAGACTTGTCGCCCGCCACGCAAACACCGCCTCTTGCTCGAACTCTGTTCCCAACGCTCGCGCTTCGGCGTCCGACAAGCCGACAACGGCGAACGACTCCTCGCTGTGCGTCCAAGCGGGGTCGCCCCCTGCCGCCCGCCAGACGGTCAGATCTGGAGTGGCGGCCAGTTGTGCACGGAGTTTGGCGTGACGTGTGGCGTTGTCGGCGTTCGACAGCTTGCGACCGGGGTTGTGAGCCGTGATGACGTGGATCGTCAGTGACGGGTCGAACGGAAAGTCTCCGCGGACGCGACCGGAGGCGTCCGGCTCGAGGTACAGCTCGCCGAGGGTCGGATGCTCGATGCGGAGGTGCGACTCGACGTAAGCGCGGAAGCGCTCCGTCGGGTCATCGCTGATCACGAGAGGACATTCAACCGGACCGTCGAGGTGCACTCGGCGGGCTTAGGCGTCCACCAGGTGTGCACTCGGCGGGCTTAGGCGTCCACCAGGTGTGCACTCGGCGGGCTTGGGGTCAAGTGGCGGAGCGGTACACCTCGAGGACGCGTCGGATTGCGGCGCGTAGTACGTCGTCGGGGGTCATTGAAAGGGACGCGCCTGGTACCTCGTCCGCTGCGAGCCATGAGAGGTGTTGGCTCACGAGCTCTCCAGGGAGACCGGTCGACATCAGGTTCTCCCGCAGGCGGTCGACGGCCGCTTGGACGGCCGGAACCGGCCAGTAGTAGCGAGAGCGGTCGCTGCGTGAGTACTTGCGCGCATACGCCGCACGTCCCGGATCCTCGGCGTAGAACGACTGCCAGTACTGCGGATCGTCCCGCATTGCGTTGTCCAACACGTCTCGGACGCCGGACGCTTCATCCCCCAGCAGCTCGTCCTCGATGAAGGACAGACCGAACAACGCCTCGCGGTAGGCGAACGTCAGCCCTGGCCCGACCTTGAGCACCGCGAAGTGGTCATCGACCAGCCCACGCAGCGACTTCCGCGACTGGTAGTCCGTGCTGTGCGCCTCGAACACCATCGGGACATCCGACGGTAGGCACGTCCGCAGATGCGCAGCCTGGCCGGGCACGTACTCGAACAGCTCGGTGTCCGAGAACTCCACACCAGGCTGAGCCACGACTGCCCGGACCCGGCTCCACGCATCCGGCACTCCCGCCGCCGCGAACGCGCGCCGAGTCACCTCGATCGTCTCGTCGACATCCTCCGCGGTGCTGACGTGGATGCCGTGCGCCCCCGCCGACTCGCCGCCCGGCACCGGAACCTCCGTGCCGATCACGTAGCGCGGCTCGACACCCGCTTCGGCCGCCGCACGCTCGGCGACAACTGCGAGCCGAGCCGCTCGCTCCGCGATCAGCGCGGGAGGCAGCGGTCCCACACGATCGTCAGCACACCGCATCGACGTG
>DASUFV010000362.1:0-6250 GCA_036274415.1 Actinomycetes bacterium | reverse complement strand
GGAAAGGCGTGGGTGGGCTCTTCGCGCAGTGTGGTCCAGGGGACATCCTGCGTGATGGCGTCGGCCTGCTCGCCGTCCGAGCCCCAGACGACCGGGCCGATGGCGGCGGTGTCGGACGGGCCGAGCACTACGGCGCCGGCGCCGTCACCAAAGATGAACGCGATGCTGCGATCGGTGGGATCGGTGAGGTCGGACAGCTTCTCGACACCAACGAGCAGGACGTTGGTGGCGCTGCCACCGCGAATCAGGTCTTGACCGATGGCGAGGCCGTAGCTGAACCCGGCGCATGCGGCGCTGATGTCGAACGCGGCTGGGCTCGTGGCGCCGAGCCGGAACGCCAGCTCGGCAGCAGCTGACGGCGTCTGCGAGAGGTGCGTGACCGTACCGACGATCACCGTGTCGATCTCGTCGGCGCGTACGCCCGCAGCAGCGAGCGCTTTCTCGGACGCCGCAGCGGCCATGTCGACCACCGACTCGTCGGCGTCGGCGAAGTGTCGCGTGATGATTCCCGAGCGCTCTCGGATCCACTCGTCGGAGGAGTCGATCAGCTCGCAGATCTCGTCGTTGGTGACTACGCGCGACGGGCGGTACGCGCCGACGCCTCTGATACGGGCGTACTGTGCGCCAGTTCTCGGCGCGAGCGCGGTCACGACGCGCTCCCGTGCGGGTGCAAGCGGACGACCGGTTGGCCGGGCGACACCGGGTCTCCGTCTTCGACCAGCCACTCGACGACGACACCGCCGTGCGGCGCGGTGATCTGCTGCTCGTCGCGGTTCGTGCTCACGTGGCCGACCAGCGCTCCTGGTTCGAGCTCTGCGCCAGGCTCGGCGTCCGTCCGGTGGAAGATCCCCTTGGCGGGCGCGACGAGCATGCGCCACGTGGGGGAGGAGTCCATCGGGCTCGGGACACCGTGGCGCGCGACCAGCTCGCGTGCGGCGTCCAGGTCGTCCGGGGTCTTGAGGGCGACGACCTCGACATCAGGCATGGCGCGCTTGGCGAGGCCGGCCAGCGTTCCTGCCGGCGGTACCTCGATGAGGGCAGTCACGCCGAGGTCGACCATCGTCTGCATGCAGAGGTCCCAGCGCACAGGGTTGCTGACCTGCTGGACGAGGCGCGCGAGGTACTCGCGTCCGCTTTGCACGACCATGCCATCGGTGTTCGACAGCAGACGCGTCCTGGCGTCGTGCGTCGAGATGGCCTTCGCGTAGGAAGCGAGCGTGTCGACCGCGGACGCCATGTGCTTGGTGTGGAACGCACCGGCGACCGAAAGCGGACGCAGCCGAGCGCCCTCGGGCGGGTCTTCTTGGAAGCGTGCGAGGTCGTCCATCGTGCCTGCGGCGACGATCTGCCCCGCCCCGTTGATGTTCGCGGGTGTGAGGTTGTGCTTCTCGATCGCCGCGATGACGGTGTCCTGGTCGCCGCCGAGCACGGCCGTCATTCCCGTCGCGGTGACCGACGCGGCGGCTGCCATGGCTTTGCCGCGCTCGCGGACGAACACCATGGCCTGCTCGGCGGACATCACGCCGGCGGCCGCGGCAGCGGTGATCTCGCCGACCGAGTGACCGGCGCCGACGCTGACCTTGCCGAACGCGTCCGCCGGGTGCGGGAACAGGTTGAGGAGCGAGACCAAGCCGGACGCCACGAGCAGCGGCTGGGCGATGGCGGTGTCTCGGATCGTGTCGGCGTCCGCGTCGGTGCCGTAGTGCAGCAGGTCGAGGTCGGCAACGGCAGAGAGCCAGCGCAGTCGGTCTTCGAAGCCGGGGAGCTCGAGCCACGGAGCGAGGAAGCCTGGCGTCTGGGCGCCTTGGCCGGGAGCGACGATGACGAGCACGAGACCACCTTGGCGCACGCGGGGGCATTTCCTGGTACCGGCGTGAACGAACGGACGCCGGCTCTGTTGTAGGAACCCTACAACTCGGCCCTGGGTCGCTCATCCAGTCGCCCCACCGTGAGAGCCACCCTCAGGGTGAACGCGTCGCGAGGCTCAGTCAGCACCAGGCCGCTCACTTCGGTGATCCGGCGCATGCGGTAGCGGACGGTGTTGGCGTGGACGAAGAGTGCGCGAGCGGCCGCTTCGAGTGATGGCGCCTGCTCGAGCACGGCAGCGGCGGTCTCCAGCAATCCGCCGCCAGCGGCGACGAGCGGCCGGTAGACGCGCTCGACGAGTGCGCGGCGCGCCTCGGTGTCACCGTCGAGGGCGCGTTCTGGCAGCAGGGCGTCGGCGGAAACAGGTCGCGGTGCCTGCGGCCAGCCTGCGGAGGCGTGGAGCCCAGCGCGTGCAGCAGCCACCGACCGCGTCGCGCTGGGGAGGTCGTCGACCACGGGGCCGACGACGACCGGGCCGGCACCGAACTGGCTCACTAAGTGCGTCGCTCTCGACATGGCGTCTCGGCCGTCCGGCAGCGTGCCGCCGAGGATGCACACCAGCTCGTGCCCGTGGACGCCGGAGATGACGTCCAGCCCGGCGTGACGAGCGGCCCGGCGCAGGGCGTCGACAACCGTGGCGGCCGTGGCGTCCGGTGTATAGCCGACCAGCGCGAACACGTCCGGTGCCCGCGTCCAGCCCAATGCGGCAGCTCTCGAGAGGTCGTCGTCGCCGACTTCGCCGCGCATGAGGGCGTCCGCGAGCAGCGCCTCGAGGCGCGCGTCCCATGCCCCGCGCGTTTCTGCCGCCTGCGCGTAGACCTCAGCGGCCGCGAACGCGACCTCGCGGGCAAAGACCAGAACCGACTCCCGCAGCTGCGCCTCGTTGCCCGGCGCCGCGAGCTCGGCGGAGTGCTCCTCGACCACCTCGATCGTTGTGCGGACGAGCTCGACGGTCTGTTGCAGGGTGACCGCTCGAGCGAGTTCGCGCGGCGCCGAGCCGAACACCTCGGCGGTGATGGCGCGTCCGGCGTCCGGCTTGCGACTCCAGTCGACGAACGCGCCGATGCCGCGCTGCGCGACCAGCGTGATCCACGAGCGGTCTTCCGCCGACATCGCGCGGAACCACGGCAGAGTCGCTTCGACTCGGGCCATCGCTTCGCTGGCGAGCTCGCCGGACGCACGCTCGATCCGACGCATGGTTGCGGCCGAGGGGCGAGCGGTGGTCACGCGTGAAGGCTAGAGCCGCCACACCCCCTTCGTTGTGACGCCCCCACAATTTCGACCCTCCAATCCCGCCGAGTGTTGGTCAGGGGGACACCCAGGCCCGCCGAGTGCACACCTGGTGGACGCCCAAGCCCGCCGAGTGCACACCTGGTGGACGCCACGGGCCGTCGAGTGCACGCGTGACGCAGACTGGAGACATGACTTCGCTGGACGTCCGTCGCTCGGACAGCCGTTTCACCACCGACTGGGGGTGGCTCGACTCCAAGCATTCGTTCTCGTTCGGGCACCACTACGACGCGACCAACACGCACTTCGGACTGCTGCTCGTCAGCAATGACGACGTGGTCGAGCCGGGCACCGGCTTCGAGACACATCCGCACCGCGACATGGAGATCGTCACCTGGGTGCTCGACGGCTCACTCGTGCACCAGGACTCGGTCGGCAACTCCGGAGTCATCTATCCAGGGCTGGCGCAACGGATGAGTGCGGGCACCGGCATCTTGCACTCGGAGAAGAATGACGCCTGGACGCTGAACGGCGAGCCAACACACGATCAGCCGGTTCATTTCGTGCAGATGTGGGTGCTACCGGACGAGCGCAACCTCAGGCCCGGGTACGAACAGCTCGACATCGGCGACGACCTCGGCCGAGGCGGACTCGTCACCGTGGCGTCCGGCATGGCCAAGCACGAGAACGACCGGGCTATCTCCATCAGCCAACGGGACGCCGCGCTCTACGCAGCCCGGCTGGACGCCGGACGTTCCGTGCAGCTGCCGGACGCACCCTTCGTCCACCTTTACGTCGCAAGGGGTGCCGTGGAGTTGGAAGGCGCTGGCGCTCTGGAGCACGGCGATGCCGTCCGCATCACCGCCAGCGACGGTCAGAAGGTCACTGCGACCCAGGACGCCGAGATCCTCGTGTGGGAGATGGCCGCCACGGCAGGGTAGTGGTGGGGGTCCGTGTCCGAAGGCCCCTCCACGAGCGTCAACTGGCTCTGAACTGACGCTTTCGCAGGGAATTGGGCCTCAAACAGTCAGTTCAGAGCCATTCGGCGACGCTCACACGGTCACAGGGATCTACACCTAAGGTCGCTGCGTGGAGAACTGGTTCGACGAGGACGTCGCTGCCACCTACGACGACGATGAAGCAGAGATGTTCTCGGCGGAGTTGCTTTCACAAACGGCCGATGTCCTGTACGAACTCGCTGATGGTGGGCGGGCCCTGGAGTTCGCGATCGGCACCGGCCGCGTAGCCCTACCGTTGGCAGAACGGGGCGTCCAGGTCACGGGAATCGAACTCTCGGCGGCCATGATCGAGCGACTGCGGGCCAAGCTCGGCGGCGATGCGGATTCCCTCCCGGTCGTGATCGGGGACATGTCGACCGCTCACGCGGAGGGACGCGGGCAGTTCGCGCTCGTCTACCTCGTCTTCAACACGGTCATGAACCTCACCACGCAGGACGCGCAAGTGCGCTGCTTCCAGAACGCAGCGAATCATTTGTCGCCGGGGGGAATGTTCGTTGTCGAAACGATGGTTCCCGCGCTGCGGCAGCTTCCGCCGGGAGAGCGGTTCGTGTCGATCTCCGTAACGGCAGACCACATCGGCATCGACGAGTACGACGTTGCGACGCAGGTGCTCTACTCACATCACGTGTCCGTGAAGGACGGCAGGGTGGATCGAGTGAGGATCCCGTTCCGGTATGCCTGGCCGGCCGAGCTGGACCTGATGGCGCAGATGGCCGGCATGCAACTGACGCATCGCTGGGAAGACTGGTCGCGGAGACCGTTCACCAACGAAAGCCGGTCGCACATCTCGGTGTGGCAGAAGACGGCCCGCGAATAGCCGCAACGGCCGGAGCAGCGAACGGTTACGCCGCTCACTTCATCGTCGCGGCGTCGAGTTCCTGCAAGAGCTTGTACGCCGCACGTTCGACGTCCTTGTGCCGCCACTCGGCTGCGCGGTACACGCAGGCGATCAGTCCACTGCGATGGAGACGGTTGAAGTCCCCGTAGACGAACGCGTAACGCGCCTTCGTCTCGTCCGTGCGACCTTCGGTCAGGCCGAGAAACCAGGAGGCGTACTCCTGCCACGAGTGGTTCTTCAGGAACGCGTTCTCGTCAGCTGCCTTGGGTTGGACGTTGCCCCAGTCGCTGTTCAGCACGTAGCGCTTGGCCTTAATGAGTTGGCGGGCGTGGGCCACTCCACGCCGGTTCACCTTGTAAGTCGCCATGAGTGCTCCCTACCCCCGCAGTATCACAACAAACGACCGACACGTCCGGGTGGGGAAGCGCACAGTCACAGCATTCGCCCGATCAGTCGCTCTCTGTTGATGAGCTGATGTTTGAGTACCAGGCCAAGGTGAACGCTGATCGCGACGAAGAAGGCGATGTGGGTCGCGATGTGGAAGGCGAGCAGATCGTCGGACGTGAAGAAGAGCGCAAGTCCAGAAAGGGGAATGGCAATCAAGCAGGCGTACAGAACGCGTTCGGTCCAGGTGGCCAGCTTCCGCTCGAAGAGCGAAAGCGAAGGGGCCCAAGCGGGCAACGGAGTCAGCTTTCGCCAGGCGATGCGAAAGAGCGTTAGCGCGAGGATGAGCGAACCGATGACGACGTGGACCGAGAGCAGCGTGTCGTCCCCGTCGCCAAAGCCGAACGTGTAGTCGTCGTCTCCACCGCGTCCACGCCCATGACCGGAGTCCTCGCCTCGCCCTCGCCCTCTTCCTCGTCCGCCCTCATCGTCAACGAGGTAACCGATGGTGAACTGGAGGACGAGCAGCACAACGGTCAGCCAATGGAGCGTCTTCGTGACGAGCCCGTACCCCGTCGCGTCGTTCCGTAGTCGCATCGATCACGTGAGCGTTGCGGCGTGGTCGGGGACGTAGGTGAAGTGGTCACGACTGGGACGTTGGTAGCCGGTCGACTTGGGCCGCTTCGGCAGGTGAATCGTGGACGGCTCGACGACTTCGGAGTAGTCGAGCGTCGACAGCAGGTGAGCGATCATGTTGATTCGAGCGCGTCTCTTGTCGTCGGCCTCGACCACGAACCACGGGCTCTCGTGCACGTCTGTGTGCACGAACATCTCGTCCTTGGCTCGTGAGTAGTCCTCCCAACGCTTGATGGACTCGACGTCCATCGGCGAGAGCTTCCAGCGCCGGAGCGGG
>DASUFV010000361.1:0-14004 GCA_036274415.1 Actinomycetes bacterium | reverse complement strand
CTGGACACCCGAAGAGACCGAGAGCGCATTGCACCGGGTTCGGGAGGCAATGGCATCCGCTACTGGACTCCTCCCCGTCGCTGAAGCTGCCGCCAGAACCATCCATGTTCTGATGGAAGCGTGGGAGACGACGGCAACGCTCGTGGACGGCCCCGACTACTGGGACATCGTCCATATCACCGACGATCCTGATGACGACTACCCCCCGTATCCCGACCTGCACTACGCACTCGACGGCTACCCGATCGGCACTGAACGCATGTTGTCGGGCAGGGGCTATGTGTCTGGCAGCGCGGTGGACGAAGTCATGGTCGAGTTTGAGCGCCAGTGGCCAGACGTCCCAGCTGGCTCCATCATGTCCGTTCCGATCATTGCGATGGGCCAGGTTCACGGTGAGTTCTTCATGGTCCGCCACTACGACGTGCCACCGTTCACGCGTGATGACCTCGATGTCGGTGCCGAACTCGCCACACTGTTCGGTGCCCGGCTCCCCGCCCTCGTGACGGCGTACTTCGAATCGCAAGGAGAGCAGACCGGATCAGCGTCACTCCCCAATCTGACCCGCGAACTCGACGAGCCGATCGACTAGACGCTGGGACGGACGCGTCCGGTCACTTCACCGAGACCGACGGTCGTGCCGCCGGGACCCGGAGCTGTCGCCCGGATCGTCACCTGGTCGCCGTCTTCGAGGAATGACCTGATCGCGCCGTCGGTCAACCGAAGTGGACGTTCACCGTTCCAGGTGAGCTCGATCAGCGAGCCGCGCTCGTTGCTTGCCGGCCCACTGACCGTCCCGGACGCGTACAGGTCACCCGTGCGAAGCGAGGCACCGTTCGTCGTGAGATGTGCCAGCTGCTGCGCTGCGGTCCAGTACATCGACGCGAACGGTGGACGAGAAATGACCTTGCCGCTCAGCTCGACCTCCAACGTGATGTCGAGTCCTCCAGGCTCTTCGTCTGAGTCGTCCAGGTACGCAACCGGCTTGGGATCACGTTTGGGTGGGGCGACGCGCGCGGCACCGAACGCCTCGAGCGGCACGATCCACGGCGAGATCGATGTAGCGAACGACTTGCCGAGGAACGGACCCAACGGGACGTACTCGAAAGCCTGGATGTCGCGCGCCGACCAGTCGTTCACGATGCAGACCCCGAACACGTGACGCTCGAAGTCGCTGATCGGCACCGACGTCCCCAGATCAGACGGCGTCCCCACCACGAAACCGACCTCGGCCTCGATGTCGAGCTTGCGCGATGGGCCGTATGTGGCAGGGCCGTCCGCACGCTCTTTGCGCAAGCCCTTCGGCCGAACGATCGGCGTCCCCGACACCACCACCGTCCCCGACCGCCCGTGATACCCGACGGGCAGTTGCTTCCAGTTCTCCGGCAGTGGTGGCTGCCCCGGCCGGAACAACCGCCCAAGGTTGGTCGCGTGATGCTCGGACGCGTAGAAGTCGACGTAGTCCGCCACGGTGAACGGGAGGCGTGGCTTGGTGTCGGCCAGCGACACCATCAGCGGATCGATCCGGTCGTGGTACGTCGGGTTGCGGAACCAGTCGACCAGCGCACCGCGCACGTGCGACCAAGTGTCTGGTCCGGAAGCGAGGAACCGGTCCAGCGACCCGTTGACGAACATCCGCGCGTAGCGCGGTCCGAGGTAGTGGGACGCAGCGGTGAGGTCGAGCACAGCGTCCCCGAGTCGAACACCGACTCGGGGTCCCGGCAAGTGTCGCGCCGAGAACGAGCCGAAGGGCAACGTCTGCAGGCCGAAGGGGTCGTCCTCGCTCAGCTCCCGCCAGGTGTCGCCAACCTGGACGCCCTCGTCGACCGACATCACGCCTCCTTCGGAACGAGTCCGAGCTGACGAAGGTCAGTCAGTGGCTCGTCGATGCTGCACGTGCCGAGCGACAGGAAACCTGCGCGCACAGGCGAGACCCATCCCTCGTCCAACGTCAGCACCGCCTCCGCCACGTCGCCCCGGCTCTCGACCCCAAGAATGGTCGCGACGCCAGCGATGTCGCTACCTCTGACCGCTGCGGATGTGGCGAGGAGGACGTTCAGGAAGCCGTGGTGCTCAAAGCCAGTCACCGGATCTCTGTGGCGCACCGCGCCATGCAGACCAGCGGTCAGCTTGAACGGCAACCCGTGTTGCGAGCAGAGCCAGATCGCTGACGCCAACGCTTCTTCGGGAGGAAATGCATCAGCTCTCGTTCCACCTGTCCTCAGCTTGAGACGCACAGAGCGCGCGACGAGCCGTTCGCACAGGGTGGCGTCGACCTGCCCGATCGGGATCTCGCCGTACATCGGCACACCTTCGGGAACCATCTGCTGCAGCGCGTCGAGACTGCGCTCCAGCGACCGCGGATCCACTGTCGACTCCACCTGCGCGAGCGAGACACCGACCGACGACATCTCCTCGATGACCCGGCCAGCCGCTTTGATCCCGCGCGGCAGCGTCAGCGCGATCCGCAGACCACCTGGCGGTAGCACGTCCCGGACGGAGGGCCACTGCTCGTCCGAGCAGACGAACGGCCCAACCAACTTCGCGTCCGACGACGCCCGCCATTGCACGTGCTCAGCGACCGCCTCGGCAGTCGATGCTTTGCGCGGAGGAAACAGCGCCGCATCGTCGAACAGCGCTCTGAACCAGCCGTCCGATGGCAGCGACCTTCGCTCATCTGTGATCGACGGCAACGAGTGGCTCACGGTCATGAGCTCGGGCCTCTCCCCGACCAGCTCCACGCGTAGGCACCGTCGTCGGACGCCACTCCGCCCTCCCCCAGCCCAAGCGGACGGAACGTGTCGACCATCACCGCGAGCTCATCGAAGGCTTCCGCACCCAAGCTGCGCTCAACCGCTCCCGGTTGCGGCCCGTGAGAGTGCCCACCCGGGTGCAACGAGATGGACCCGGGCCCGATGCCGGACCCTGCCCTGGCTTCGTAGTCGCCCGCGACGTAGAACATGACCTCGTCGCTGTCGACGTTGGAGTGGTAGTACGGCACCGGGATCGACAGTGGGTGGTAGTCGACCTTTCGCGGCACGAAGTTGCAGATCACGAAGTTGTACCCCTCAAAGACCTGGTGCACGGGCGGCGGTTGGTGCACGCGTCCAGTGATCGGCTCGAAGTCCGCGACGTTGAACGCGTACGGGTAGAGGCATCCGTCCCAGCCAACGACGTCGAACGGATGATCCGGCACCACGTGGATCGAGCCGGCCAGGCCGGTGGGGCCGGCACCGCGATGCTTGAGATACACCTCCACGTCGTGCTCCCCCACCACGCGCGGATCGCTTGGAGTGCGCAGATCGCGCTCGCAGTAGGGGGCGTGCTCGAGCAGCTGGCCGTAGCGAGACAGGTACTTCTTGGGCGGGGCGATGTGGCTGTTCGCTTCGATCGCGTACAGCCGAAGTGGCTCATCACCCTGCGGCAACCAGCGATGAGTCGTTGCTCGCGGAATGATCACGTAGTCACCGGACGCGACGTCCAGGTCGCCGAACACGGTTTCGACCTTCGCGCTCCCTGCTTCGACGAACACGCATTCGTCGCCGACGCCGTTGCGGTAGAGCGGGGACGGCGTCCCCACGACGGCATAGCTGATGCGCACATCACCGTTGGCGAGTACGAGACGCCTGCCGGTCACCGCGTCAGCCGTCCGCCAGTTGGTGTCGTCGAAGAGGTCGTGCAGCCTCAGATGCCTGGGCAGCAACGGCTGGTTGGGTGTGACGGACTGGTTGGGCAGATCCCACTCTCGAGCATCGACGAGCGACGACGGCAGCGCCACGTGATACAGCAGAGAGGAGTCCGACGAGAAGCCCTCTTGGCCCATGAGCTCTTCGCGATAGAGGTTGCCGTCGGCGTCGCGGAATTGCGTATGCCGTTTCGGCGGGACCTTGCCTCTCCGCTGGTAATGCGCCATCTCAGCCCCTAGCTGTCTGCGGCCCCGAGGCGTCCCATTCAGGAACGCTGATCAAGGCCTCCCCCTCACAGATTGCCGCGTTTCTCCTGCTCGCGCTCGATCGCCTCGAAGAGCGCCTTGAAATTGCCCTTGCCGAAACCCAGTGAACCGTGCCGCTCGATGAACTCGAAGAACACCGTCGGCCGGTCGCCGATGGGCTTGGTGAAGATCTGCAGCAGATACCCGTCCTCGTCGCGGTCGACGAGGATTCCCCGCTTCTGGAGCTCCTCGATCGGCACCCGGACGTGGCCGATACGGGCGCGGAGGTCGGGATCCTCGTAATACGAGTCCGGGGTGCGCAAGAACTCGATGCCCTCCTGACGCAGCACGTCGACCGTCTGCAGGATGTCGTTGGTCGCGAGGGCCAGATGCTGAGCGCCAGGGCCACCGTAGAACTCTAGGTACTCGTCGATCTGTGACTTCCTGCGCGCCACGGCCGGCTCGTTCAGCGGGAACTTGACGCGGTGGTTGCCGTTCGCGACGACCTTGGACATGAGGGCGGAGTAGTCCGTCGCGATGTCGTCGCCGATGAACTCGGCCATGTTCACAAAGCCCATGACGCGTTGGTAGAACTCCACCCACTCGTCCATGTGCCCGAGCTCCACGTTTCCGACGACGTGATCGAGCGCTTGGAAGAGTCGCTTCGGAGCGCCGTCCCGCTTGCGGAAGGACGAGCGTCGCGACATGAAGCCAGGCAGGTAAGGCCCGTGATAACGCGACCGATCAACGAGCGTGTGGCGCGTGTCCCCGTAGGTTGCGATCGCTGCGGTTCGGACGACGCCGTGCTCATCGCTCAGATCGTGCGGCTCCTCGACGATCCTTGCCCCGACCGAGCGAGCGTGCGCGATGCAACGATCGACGTCCGGCACCTCGAGTGCGATGTCGACGATCCCGTCCCCATGGCGGGCGTGGTGTGCGATCAGCGGACTACTCGGTTGCACGCCGCCCTTGACGACGAAACGCACCGCACCACTCTCGAGCACGTAGGCGACGTGGTCGCGGTTTCCGGTCTCCGGCCCAGAGAACGCGACGAGTTCCATGCCCAGCGCGGACTGGAAGAAGTGAGCGCTCTGGTTGGCGTTGCCGACCACCCAGACGACCGCGTCCCAACCGGTCACAGGGAACGGGTCGCGGTCGGCGTCGTAGTCGACCAGCCCGATCAGCTGCCGCAGGCTGTCGAGGTCGAGCTCGGCTCTGCGTTCGTCCTCGGTGAGGGCAGACTCAAGTGACATCGCGGCTCCCTTCACGCGCGTAATGCGATGGAACCGCTCCCGCTCAGAATGAGCAACATGTCTAGTTTTTGATCGACAGAATGGCCAGTTTGCGCGCCTAGATCATCGGTTAGGTAGTCGATCTGTCTAGAATCGATCTCGTGAATCAACCGCTCACGCTCGATCGCCTCGACCTGGCTCTCCTCACCGCACTGGACGAGAACCCGCGGGCCGGTGAGCTCGAGCTCTCGCGAATCACCAAGGTGGCCAGAGCCACTGTCAACAGCCGCATCAAACGTCTCAGCGAAGGCGGCGTCATCCGCAGCTGGTCCCCGACTCTCGACCCGACAGCGGCGGGCTTTCCCGTGCAGGCGTTCGTCACCCTCGAGATCGCCCAGGGGGCGCTTGATGAAGTGGCGCGCGACCTCACCGAGATCCCTCACGTGCTCGAGGCCTACGTGACCACCGGATCGTCCGACGTCCTGTGCAAAGTCGCGACTCCGTCACACGCAGAGCTGCAGGCGACGCTGGTGCGGATCGACCAAGCCTCCTCGGTGGTCAGGTCGACCAGTGTGATCGTGCTGTCGGTGTTGGTCGAGCCGCGCATGCTGCCGTTGCTCAACACCGCCGAACCCACCAAGACCGGCCGCGCACCCGCCTACCGGGACGATTCCTCAGATTCCTCCTGACCGAGCGGACGCGCCTTGTCCCAGATCCGCACGACAGTCGAGTCGAGCAGCAGCAACAACAACGCGGCATAGCCGACGATCGGGATCGCCAGGCTCAGACCGAGTGCGGCAAGCAAGAGAAGAACGTTGGCCCATGCATAGCGTGGGTCGGCATTGCCCAGCCCGTCGGTCAGTTCCGGATGCCGCACCGTCACCACTTCGGCGAGCCCCAGGAACGTGACACCGAGCGCCATCGTCCCCATGTAGAGCACCTTGCTGAGCGCTTCATCGCCTGCCTCGGGCACGAGGGACGTCGAGAACGGCAGCAGAACGATGGTCAAGAGCCACAGCACCGTCAAGGTCGCGTAGCGACTGTCGTAGCGGATGACGTGCCGCGCTGAAGCGTGCTGCACGAACCAGAACTTCGCGATGACCGCGAAGCTCAGCAGGAACGCCCACAACTCCGCACTGTGCTCATCGAGTAGCGAGGCCACGGAGATGCCAGTCTTCAACTCCCTGCTCACTTCGACGAGCGGCAGCACTAAAAGCGTGATGGCGATCGCCACGACGGCGTCGACGAACGTCAGGAAGCGCTCGAGGTCGCGTTCACGCTCGAGGCCAGCTGGATCGACCACGGCTCGCAGACTAACGGTGCACAGCGGCTAGTCCATTCGGTTGATCCAGAGCCTCGGTCATGTGGTGCGTCGCCCCCGGGCGTAGCGTGATCACACACGGGGGACGCGAGGGCGTGAGGATGACATTGACCTGGCGGCGAGCGGCCGCGGCAACCGTCGCGGCGAGCGCGGTGTCACTCTTGCCGTTGACCCCAACTACAGCCCATGTCCAAAGCGCGCTTCCCGGCTTGCCCGTGGCGGCTCAGCCTCTTCCGCACCACCAGTCATTGGTTCCCGATGTACCGCGCACGAACACCCCGAAAATCTCAAGCGGAGAGATTTGGGATCTCGAGGTCGTCGGAAACCGCGTCTTCATCGCCGGTTCGTTCACGACGATCGCCAACAAGACCGGCACCACCACTCCCATCACCCAGCGCTATCTCGCCGCCTACGACTACACGACCGGGCGGGTGGACACCACCTTCCGGCCCACCTTCGACGGTTCGGTGCAGGCGGTCGAGGCCTCCCCCGACGGCACGAAACTCTTCGTCGGCGGAACCTTCCACAACGTCAACGGTGTGCCCCGCGAGAAGGTCGCTCGGCTTTCGCTGACGACTGGCGCTCCAGCTGGAGCGTTCGCTTTCACCGGCACTACGAACAACGCTGTCAGCGCTCTCGAAGCCACGAACACCACGGTCTACATCGGAGGTCGATTCACCAGGGTCGACGGTGTCTCACGGACCGGCCTGGTGGCCGCGAACGCCACTACCGGTGCGATCGACATGCAGTTCGACAACCAACTGTCCGGCGGTATCGGCGTTGGTGGAACGCTCACGGTGCAGCAGCTCAAGCTCACGCACAACGAACGCAAGCTGCTCGTGGTTCACACCGGCCGCAAGATCGACGGCCAGGATCGGCTCGGTGTCGGCCTCATCAACACCGTGACCAAGGAACTGCTGCCGTGGCGAACCCGGCTCTGGGATCAGTACCTGGACGCCGTCGGAGGCATTCAAAGGATCTACGCGGGCGACATCGCGCCTGATGACTCCTACTTCGTGGTGAGCAGCGGCTCCGGTGGCGATCGGCCACCTATCAGCGACACGGCCATCGCATTTCCGATTGCCGGTCAGGACTTCGTCGAACCGTTGTGGGTGGCGAGGTGCTTCGACAGCGTCTACTCGGTCGCCATCTCAGAGACGGCTGTCTACATCGGTGGGCACTTCCAATGGAACGAGTCACCGACCGCAAACCAACCGTGGCCCGGCCTGGACAACGTCGGCTACGGAACCGGTCAAGGCCTCTCCGGATACGGGCTGGGAGACCAAGTCGTCCGACGAGACCACCTCGGGGCCCTCGATCCGGAAACCGGCACCGCTCTCGAGTGGAACCCGGGCTCGAACTCCTTCGAGGGCAACAAGGCCATGCTCGCCACAAAGCGGGGACTCTTCGTCGGAGGTGACGGCAACATCCAAGGCGGCGTGGACACCGGACGCGTCGCGTTCTATGACTTCGCGACCGTCCCGCCTCCCGCCAAGCCCGACACCACCATCAAGGCCCCGATCGAGGGTCGCGTCGTTCCGTCCGGAACGGAGTTCGTTGCGACCGGACGCGCACTGACGAAGAACGGCGTCGACCGGGTCAACCTGAGAGTTCGACGTTCGGGGACCAGCCTCTATCTGCAGGACGATCTGACGACCTGGGGAGCGTCGAACACCATCCAGCCTTCGCTCGGGCCAGAGCGCAACGGCAAACGCAAATGGTCCATCGCGCTGACGCTGACCGGCACCCGTGAGTACGAGCTGACCGCCGCCACCGTTGCCGACTCTGGCGCGCAGGACGCGACTCCAGCGCGCAAGACGATGGAGACGTTCAACTTCGATGACCAGACGCCCAGCACGTCGATCACAGGGCCATCGAGCCCTCTGGCATCGACCACCTTCACCGTGCAGGGACCTGCATCGGACGACCATGGCATCAGCGAGCTGAGGTACTGGTTCCGCGACGAGAACGGCCGTTACCTGCAGGACGACGGCAGCGTCGACGCGATCTACAACACCTTCCGGGGACTGCCGGACATCGTTGGTGCGACGTCAGCGACGTGGTCGTACGAGGTGACGCTCCCGCACGATGGAACGTGGCGGGGCAGCGCCACCGCGATCGACAACGCTGGCCAGAGCGACCTGAGGAGCTCAACGCGAGACTGGCTCATATCGCCAGGTGCGGCGTCCCCGGTGATTGCGCTCAACCAGCCGACGACCGTGACCCCACCGACGACCGGATCCTGGACCGTTGAGCCGGGAGCACCTCTGACATTCTCCGGCGTAGCCGTGGATCCCGACGGCATTCGCAACGTCGAGGTCTACCTTCGCAACTCCTCGACGCGCGAGGTGATCGCCAGCGACGGCAGCTGGGGCACGGACGTGGTGGGCGGCTTCCACCGCATCTCAGCAATCGATGTGCCGGGCACGACCTACCAGTGGTCGTACACGACGCCGTTCAACTTCAGCCCCGGTGTGTACACCTTCTATGCGAGAGCCACCGATGACATCGGGCTGACCAACGGGAGCTCCTCTCGCGTTTCGTTGACGGTTTCCGCCCAGTACGCCGGTGACGCGTTCCCTGACACCTTGCTCGACTCCCCTGGTACTGGCCAGCCGTCGCTCCCCAACTCCTCCCTTCCGCTGAGCGGCACGGCCACCGACGACCAAGGCGTGTCCGACGTCCGATTGCTTATCTACGACAACGACTCCGGACGTTACCTACAGCCGAACGGGACTCTGGACAACAGCTTCGCGACCGTGCCCGCAGTCGTCACGACTCCAGGATCGACGTCGACGACCTGGACGTACTCAGGGGCGTTGCCTGGTGCAGGCGACTACAGCGTCACCGCCATCGCGGCTGACACCAACAACCAATGGGACCCGAGTTCCACCGGCGCCACCGGGCGGTACCGATACTTCCCAGGCGACAGCCCGCCCGAGTTCGTCACAGGACTCGGACAGCCTGTCGATGGCTCGGTCTTCGACAACGCCCGCATCGCCGTATCAGGCAGGGCAGAGGACGACATCAGCATCGCCAAGGTCGAGACAGCCATCGTCGACGGTCTGGGGCGGTACATGGACTCGTCAGGGAAGTTCCTCGGCACTACTCCAAGCTGGCGCACCGCCTTCCTCAACAGTCCCGGCAGCCCCGGTTCGAACTTCTCGTACACCTCGCCGGTCCTTCCGGCGGGTACGTACACCGTCCTGACGCGTCCCATCGATCACCATGACCAGATCGGAGCGGTGAGGACCGCCACCGACGTCGTGGTGAACGTTCCGACCAACTCGCCACCGGTGGCAGCGGCGACCTTTTCGTGCGCCCAGAACGTCTGCACCTTCGATGGTCGAGGGTCAACCGATGAGAACCCGACGGCATTGACGTACGCGTGGTCGTTCGGCGGAGCCGGCAGCGCGACCGGACCAACCCCGGTGAAGACATTCACTGCCCCGAGCACCTACACAGTCACCTTGACGATCAAGGACGAGTGGGGCGCCACGGCCAGCACCGTTGTGAACGTTCCTATCTCGACTCCGGCCGGCAACGTCGCCCCGACTCCAAACATCGCGGTGTCCTGCCTTGGGCTCTGGTGCGCCGTGAACGGGGCAAGCACCCAGGACGCCAACACCGGTGATGTCATCACCTACGCATGGGACTGGGGTGACGGGTCTGCCACCTCAACCACGCAGAACACCTCGCACACTTACGCGGCGGGCAACACCTACACGATTCAGTTGACCGCCACTGACGGGTGGGGGGCGTCGAACACGACCAGCACACAGGTCACCGTCTCGGGTCCGTAGCGCAGCTCAGGTGGACGTCTCCATCAGAGCGGCCCAGAAGCCATCACGCACCTGGTGCTTGGCCTGCTCGTCATGCCAGGTGTCCGCGCCCCGCGCGTCGGCGTAGCCGAGCAGCTCGGCGTCGATTCGACGTGGGATCAAAGGCTTGGAAGCGAGAATTCCTGCCTGCATCTCGTCGGTAGCTCGGTCTCGCCACCGGACGCCATAGGTGTGGCCGGCCTCGAACGCGGACACCGGCGAACCAGTCGCCCGATCCTCCGACTCGTCCCGCGCGCGTTCCTCCCTTGTCGAGATGTCGGACAAGCGCAGCAGGCGGTCTTCGTCAGGGCCATGCACATAGCCGGAGCGACGGCCAGATGAAGTGAACAACAGCCGCGAGTGCTCCGGCTTCTGCGGCGTCGAAGGCTTGTGCATGGCGGCGACTTCTGCCGGGGTGGGCACGTGGTCTGACGGCGGATGCGTCGGCTCGACCTGTTGGGGTGCCGGCGCCTCTTCTGCCTCATGGAGTCGCTCAGTGGCCGCGGCCACTTCTGCGACACCGGCGGCCACCTCGCCTGGTGCGGGTAAGACCGTGAACAGACTGCGTAACAGTGTGGCGTCCAGCACCCGGCGTCGGTCGGCGGCCATGATGAGCTCGAGCGACTGGTTCGAGCTCTCCGGTGGGCTGTCCACGCCCCATAGGTGCAGGCGGACGCCGTACTTCTGCACTTCCTCGACCGCTCTCAGCAGGTCTTCATCGCCGGTCAACAGAACGAAGTCGGACGCGGCCTTGTTGCGTGCGAGTTCGGTCATGTCGGCATGCAGGTCGGCGTCCACGCCCTTCTGCGCACGGCGTCCCCCGTCACGCTCGCGGAGGTTTCCGAGCCGCAGTTTGACGTCGGGGAGGCGTCCCAGCTCCCGTTGGTCGGGGAACGGCACCCGGTTGGGGGCCGCGTCGTACCAGTAGACGCGCAACAACGGAAGCCCCGTGTCCTTGACGGCAAGATCAGCAAGTGCCTCGACGAGCGCAGGTCGATCTGCGCGCACCTTGCGGCCAGAGCCACTCTCGGTCAACAGGGCCTTGGCGCTCTCGCCCAGGTACCCGGCGTCGACGAACACGACACAGCGATCCATGGCTCAAGACTGCCAGCACACCCGCTCGGTCGCCCAGGGATGACGACTATCGGCTTGACCCCCTCATGGCACAGGAGCATCCTCGGAGCCATGAGCGAGCAGGGCACCGAAGACGTCAAGGCGAAGTTCCGAGAGGCGCTCGAGCGCAAGAACAAGGCGGCGCAGGACAGCGCCAACGACTCTCGCCACGACGAATCGGTACACGGCGAAACCGACACGCACGCACACGGTGGGAAGCGTCAGTTCCGGCGCAAGTCGGGATAACCCTCACTTCCGGCGGTGAGCGGTCACCCCGTCACTTGCTTCTCGGGCTCCTGGGGCCCGGCCTCATCGATCTGATCCGGTTCGCGGGGTGCCGTCGCGGCCACGAACTGGATCAGCGCCAGCAACACGAGCAACGCCACGGCCAGCCACAACACCGAGGCCGGCGTCGGACGGTCGAGCAGGAACAACCAGATCGCCACCAACACAGTGGCCGTTCCCATCAGCCCTAGCCGGTGACGGGCGAAGAACGCCCCCACCGGACCGCTGTCCCACCCTGTTCGTTCACCACCGGTAGTGATGAGGCCCCCGATGGTCTGCCGCGTGCGCACGGCCCAGGTCGACGGACCACTTATCACCGTGCCGACCGCCAGCAGCACGCCGACAAGGAACACCACCCGGAGTCCGTTTCGCAGGAAGCGCACGAGGGTGTCGAACAACACGGCAGCTGTCTCGGGGTTCGCGCCCCCATCGGTGGCCGCGTTCAGGTAGGACTCCCGCCCGAGCGCAAGACTCACACCGACGAACAAAGCGCAGCCAGCGAGGATGACGCCGACGATGACCAATCCGCGACGACGATCACGCATCAGCAGAACGGCCGCAACGAAGCACGCGAGTGCCAGCAGAGGCAGCACGTACGCCATCACATCGAGCAGGCGAAGGCCTGAGCGAACGTCCTGGATCACGCTTACATCGCCAATCGGAAGGTGCACCTGCGCACTGGTCGACGGGATCCGACTGGCTAGAGAGAAGCCCTGGTCGGTGAGCGACTGCTTCACCGAATCGAGAATCGGTCCGAGATCGAGGTACAACTGACCGTTCTCAATCGACAACGCGGACGGAGCGTCCTCCTTCACGAACGCGACCAGCGCGGTGGAAGCGGTGCGGTTGACCTGTTCCCAGAGCGTTTCGAACTGAGGTGACTCGAGGGCTTTGACAACGAGGTCGTGCGTCGTCGAACGAACTTGGTTGGCGATCGGCCCTGCTGCGAAGACGAGCCGCGGCGGCAAGTAGGTCTGCAGCTCGGACTCGACGTCCACGCGTTCGAAGATGGCGTCGGTGATGCGGGTCGCGATGGAATCGATGACTGCCGGATCGTCTGCGAGCGGCGCCACCGTTTCGACGTATCGGTCGGTGTCGAGGATGGTGTTGCGCGACCACACCGCTATTCCCGCGGTCGGCACCAGGAGAGCACCCAGCACGAACAGCACCGTTACCGCGGTCGACCGCACCCAGCCACGGCGCTTGGCCGCGCGATGCTCGCGTAACTGCTCGTTCTCCACCTTGAGCCGCTCAATCTCCTGTCGCGCGGTCTCCAACTCGGGGTCTCGCTCTGTCATGACGCCCTCTTCTCGGGATCTGCGTGAGCGCGGCAAGCATCTCGCGCTTCAGCCGATTAGTGCACCATCTCGGCGAATCCCGGCCTCGGTGTCGTTCGTCAAGTCGGTCCCCACCGACGTCGACACATCGAGAGTGACGATTGTCCCGCGCTCGAGCACCCCGACCATCGGCATCAGGGCCGCCGTGGTCGCGCTCGCGTTCGCGATCCCCATGGTCTTCGGCGTGTGGGACCGGCTGCTTTCGGTCGGAATGGATCGGCCCACACCTACGACCACTGCTGGGCAACGGTTGCTTGCGCCATTGACGCTCGCTCCGTTCGACCCTTCCTTCCAGTTTCTCGCCACGCAGCCGGGTCGTTCCGCGCCTGTGGCATTCGATCCCTGCCGACCGATTCGCTACGTGAGCCGTCCTGACGGGGCTCCGCCGGATGCCGACGAGATGGTGTCCGACGCCATCAATCGGATCTCGACCGCTTCCGGACTGCGGTTCGTCGACGCCGGTACCACCACGGAGGCACCCACCGACGCACGGGCGAACTACCAACCGGACCGCTACGGCGACCAGTGGGCCCCCGTGCTCATCGCGTGGAGTGACCCACTCGAGTACCCAGATCTCGCGGGATCTGTGATCGGCGAGGCGTCCACTCAGCCGGTCGAGGTCGACGACGGCAGCCTGGTGCTGGTCTCAGGGCAAGTCGTGCTGGACGCCGACCAGATCGCGGCGCGCTTGAAGTACGTCGGCGGGCGAGACGAGGCTGTCGCTGCCATCACCCACGAGCTCGGCCATCTGGTCGGCCTGGGTCACGTCGAGGATCGCCGACAGCTCATGTACCCGAGCGCACAGCCCCTCGTCACGCGGCTGGGAGCAGGTGACGTCAGCGGGCTTGCCGAACTTGGCGCTGGCCGCTGTTTCGACGACCTGTGAGCCACTCGCCACGCCTAAGGTGAGCCCATGGTCGGACGCCTTACCCGCGGCAGGTTCTCTGTCGGTGTGTGCACGTTGACG
>DASUFV010000360.1:0-2588 GCA_036274415.1 Actinomycetes bacterium | reverse complement strand
TCGTCCGCGAAGCCGAAGGGGTGGTGTCAGCAGCGGCGGTGGCCGACGTTTGGCCTCATGCCGAGCAACGCGAACGAGCAACAGCAAGCCTGGTGACCGACGGCTTGATCGTCAGCAGCGAAGGCGGTTACCGACTTCCGTTGCAGACGTGATCAGCCTTCGGCTGGGCCAGCGTTGGCGCTGTCGCCACCGTGTTCACCAGAATCGACGGTCTCAACCGGAGGCAAATCGGGATGGTCGGGGAGGTCAGGCAGGGTTGCGCGCGGCTCACTCTTGAACGTGAACGTCTGCGCGTCACTGCTGGCCTCGTCGCCGCTTGCCTTATCACCGCCACCTTCGACATCGACCACGACGATCGATCCGGGAGTGAGCTCACCGAACAGGATCTGCTCTGACAGTGCGTCTTCGATCTCGCGCTGCATCGTGCGACGCAGTGGTCGCGCGCCGAGCACAGGGTCGTAGCCCTTTTCTGCCAGCAGTCGCTTGGCTGGCGTGGTGAGCTCGATCGCCATGTCTTTGTCTTTCAGTCGCTCTTCCAGGCGCGCCACCATCAGGTCGACGATGTTGACGATCTCGTCCTGGCTGAGCTGGTGGAAGACGATGATGTCGTCGATGCGGTTCAGGAACTCAGGACGGAAGTTCTGCTTGAGCTCTTGCTGCACCTTCGACTTCATGGCTTCGTACGCGGTATTCGAGTCGTTGCCGGTCGCGAAACCGAGGTTCACGCCCTTCGACACATCGCGGCTACCGAGGTTCGTCGTCATGATGATCACGGTGTTCTTGAAGTCGACCGTGCGCCCCTGGGCGTCGGTCAGGCGTCCTTCTTCCAACACCTGCAACAGAGAGTTGAAGATGTCGGGGTGCGCCTTCTCGACCTCGTCGAACAACACCACTGAGAACGGCTTGCGCCGCACCTTCTCGGTGAGCTGGCCGCCCTCTTCGTATCCCACGTATCCGGGTGGTGAGCCGAACAGCCGCGACGCGGTGTGCTTCTCGCTGAACTCGCTCATGTCAAGAGCGATGAGGGCGTCTTCGTCGCCGAACAAGAACTCGGTGAGCGCCTTGCTGAGCTCGGTCTTACCGACACCGGACGGGCCGGCGAAGATGAACGAACCAGCCGGGCGCTTGGGGTCTTTCAGACCGGCGCGGGTGCGGCGGATCGCCTTGGACAACGCCTTGATCGCCTGCTCTTGGCCGACGACCCGCTTGTGCAGCTCGTCTTCCATGCGCATGAGCCGCTTGGCGTCGTCTTCAGACAGGTCGGAGACCGGGATGCCCGTCATGAGCCCGACCACCTCGGCGATCAGCTTCTCGTCGACGTCGGGCAGTGTGTCCATGCCTCCGCTGCGCCACTCACGCTCGCGCTGGGCACGCTCGCCGAGGAGCTGCTTTTCTTGGTCGCGCAGGGATGCCGCCTTCTCGAAGTCTTGAGCGTCGATCGCCGCTTCTTTGTCGCGACGGACATCGCCAATGCGCTCGTCGTACTCGCGCAGGTCGGGTGGAGCAGTCATGCGCCGGATGCGCAGGCGTGAACCCGCCTCGTCGATCAGGTCGATGGCCTTGTCAGGTAGCTGACGGTCGGAGATGTATCGGTCAGCGAGTCGTGCTGCGGCACGAATCGCGTCGTCGGTGATGTTGACGCGGTGGTGCGCGGCGTAGCGGTCGCGCAGCCCTTGCAGGATCTCGACTGTCATGTCGACGTCGGGCGCCTGCACCTGGATAGGGGCGAAGCGGCGCTCGAGCGCGGCGTCCTTCTCGACGTACTTGCGGTACTCATCGAGCGTCGTGGCACCGATCGTCTGCAGCTCGCCGCGTGCCAGCATCGGCTTGAGGATGCTCGCTGCATCGATGGCGCCTTCGGCGGCTCCGGCGCCGACGAGGGTGTGCATCTCATCGATGAACAAGATGATGTCGCCGCGCGTGCGGATTTCTTTGAGAACTTTCTTCAGACGCTCTTCGAAGTCGCCGCGGTAACGACTACCCGCGACCAGGGCGCCGAGGTCGAGCGTGTACAGCTGCTTGTTCTCGAGGGTGTCGGGAACCTCTCCCTTGACGATGGCCTGCGCCAACCCTTCGACAACGGCGGTCTTGCCAACGCCGGGCTCACCGATCAGAACAGGGTTGTTCTTGGTGCGGCGCGAGAGCACCTGCATGACGCGTTCGATCTCTTTTTCGCGTCCGATGACTGGGTCGAGCTTGTTCTCGCGGGCCGACTGCGTCAGGTTGCGGCCGAACTGGTCGAGGACCAGCGACGACGACGGTGTGCTCTCACCTTGTGGCCCACCCGCGGTGGCGGGCTCTTTGCCCTGGTAGCCAGAGAGCAGCTGGATGACCTGCTGCCGGACGCGGTTGAGGTCGGCGCCCAGCTTCACAAGGACCTGGGCGGCGACGCCCTCACCCTCGCGGATCAGACCGAGCAGGATGTGCTCGGTACCGATGTAGTTGTGTCCGAGTTGCAGCGCCTCACGCAGCGACAACTCGAGAACCTTCTTGGCGCGCGGGGTGAAGGGAATGTGCCCGGACGGCGCCTGCTGCCCTTGGCCGATGATCTCTTCGACCTGCTGACGCACGGCCTCGAGCGAGATGCC
>DASUFV010000359.1:0-3872 GCA_036274415.1 Actinomycetes bacterium | reverse complement strand
GTGATCACCGTCACCGCTCGCTGAGCCGGGCAGCAGGCAAACCGCACTCCGATCCCGGCCGCCGGGCGACCGGGATTGGAGTGTTGCGCCTAGGGGTATGAGTCCACCGGTTCGCACAGCACCGGAGGAGACGATGACCCTTGATCCCGGCCAGCTCAAGGCTGCACTCCAAGGTCTGCCCGGCTGGCAGACCGAGGACAACGCGCTCGTACGTGGCGTCCCGGTATCGGACGACAGCCGCCAGGCGCTCGTTGAGGCGATTGGCAACGCCGTGGGCGAAGCGCAGGTGCCGCCCGAAGTCCACCTCCAGCCCGACCTCGTCGTGCTGCGGATCGGTGACCCTTCCGGACGAGGTGTGACGCCAGAAGACGTCGAGCTGGCCGCTCGCATCGACCAGGTGCTGACAGGTACCGCCCCTGACGAGGGCGCGGCCGACGCTTCCTAGACCCGGACGCCGCTGCGAGTCACCTGGGTCAACCGCAGCCCGTGCGCTGGCAGCGACGGAATGCGCCACTCCGGCACGGCCAGCGACCCGGTGCGACGTCGTAGTCAACACCGGCCAGACGCTGCAGCGTTGCCTGCAGCACGCCGATCGTGATCGGTTCGCCAGGGCAGCGGTGTCCCTGCATGGTGTCTCCCCCACCTTGTGGCACGAAGTTGTACGCCGACGGTTCGCGGTCGAGGAATCGCGCAGGGTCGAAGCGGTCGGCGTCCTGCCACTCGCCCTCGTCCAGATTGGTAGCCCTGATGTCCAGGATGATCCAGCTACCCGGCGACAGCGTGGTGTCGCCCGCTTCGAACTCGTGCTTCAGGCGTCCGCCGAGCAGCGGCGCGAACGGATACCACCGACGCACCTCGTGCTCGAAGGCCCTCAGGTACCTCTCATCACCGGACGCCACCATGTCTCGCCACTCGGGGTGCTCGTGCAATGCGTGGGCCGCGAACACCCCGAAGTACGCGACCGCGATCACCGGCCGCATGATGTTCACGAGCTCGGTCGCGGCGGCAACGTCGGATAGCTGGTCCGCGCGTTGCGACGCCAAGGCGTCGACCACGGATCCCCCAGCTGCTGTCCGGCGCCCTGCTCGCACATCTCGGATGACTCTGAGGGCCCATCGCTCCGCCCGAATCCGGCCCACCACCGCTCGCGGGTACGGAGTCGCACCGACGCCGAAGCCGTCGAGGATGGCCGCCATCTCGCCACTGATGCGGTCGGCCTCGTCGAGGGACGCCCCAGATCCGACCCACTCGATCACGGCACGCCCATAGATGCGGACGAGCTCGTCGAACAGGTCAACGTCCTCCTGGCGCGTCCAATGATTGAGCGCGTCGTCGAGCCCGCGAGCCACGAGCTCGGTCAGCGAGTCGATCTCCGGACCGGTGACCAGGTCGACCATCAGGTGCTTGCGCCACCGATGGTCAAGCCCTTCAAGCCGGTGAATCGTCTGCGGGCCGAACAACACCAAACGAACTGGTGCAGGCAATGCCCGCTTCCGGGTGACCAGCCGCTCGTCGTAGAAGGTGCGAACCCCCTCGGCACCTGAGACCACGACAGCCGGTCGACCGAGCATCCGCGTGGTCACCCAGCCTGACTCGCCGCCATCTGACTGGCCGCGCTCGAGGCGGAGCCGGTCGAACGCCCGGTACCGGTCACGGACCAACCGCCACGCCAGGTCGTCGTCCAGCCGGGTCTGAATTGCGGACAGCACTGAGCCCACTGAGAACGCCATGACCGCTACCTACCCCGACGGGCAGTCCCCCAAGCGCAGCCGCGTTCAGACGCCTGCTGGCTGTGGCTCCTTCTCGTCCGGCTCCTCCTCGATGTCCTCGATCTCGGACGCGCCCGCCTCGATGTCCTCCTCGGACTCGACGCTGACGTGCGGGATCACCCGGTCGAGCCAGCCTGGCAGCCACCAGTTGGTCTTCCCGAGGATCGACATCAAGGACGGAATGAGAACGAGTCGCACGATGAACGCGTCCAGGAGGACCGCCGTCGAAAGCGCGACACCGAACAGCTTGGTGATCTGGTCGTTCGAGAGAACGAACGCACCGAACACGCTGGCCATGATCGCCGCAGCCATCGCCACGACCCGGCCCGAACCGGCGAGGCCGCGACGTACGGCCTTGCGGTTGTCGTGCGTGTGCATCCATTCCTCGTGCATGCGACTGACCAGGAACACCTGGTAGTCACACGACAGCCCGAACAGGATCGAGAAGACCATGATCGGCAGGAACGGGAAGATCGGCCCAGTTGCCTGCACGTTCAACGCGTCGCCGAACCAGCCCCACTGGAACACCGCCACGGTGATACCGAGCGCAGCTGACAACGAGATCAGGCTCGTCACAGCACCAGCCGCGGCCACGACCACCGAACGGAAGAGCACGACCAGTGCCAGGAATCCGAGACCGACGACGATCAGCAAGAACCACGGGAGTGCATCGGTCAGCACCTTCGTGAAGTCGACCGTGACGGCCTGGAACCCACCCACATACGCCTGGGCGCCGGTGGCGTCCTCGACCGGGGGGACCACCTCGTCGCGAATCTGGAACAGGAGGTCGGTGGTCTCCTCGTCCTGCGGCGCAGTCGTCGGATAGACCTGGATCGGTACGACCGTCGCGTCCGGCGCGACCGGCGGTGCTGCCGCGAGGGCTACCCCGGGCTCGGCCATCAGCGCCTCGGTCAGCTGGGTGACGGCGTCCTGGTCGCCGGCCTCGGGAAGTTCGACGGCCATGTAGAAGGGCCCGTTGACGCCAGGTCCGAAGCCTTCCGCTGTCAGGTCGTAGGCGATACGCGGCGGTGAACCGGGAGCGGTTCCGCCGTCGTCGGCGAATCCCAGTCGCAACGACAGCATCGGAATGGCGATCACGAGCATGACGACCAGAGCGATCGACCCGAGAAGCCACGGACGCCCCTGCAGCCAGTTGCCGTAACGCGCGAACACACTCGGGTGGTGCACCTCGGGCACCCGTCCGCGCCGCACCACGTACCTCCAGAAGAGGCCGATCAGCGTGACCGGGAGCACCAGGATCCACCAGATGACGCGGAAGACCATCGAGATGGCATGCGGAACACCACTCAGCTTCCGGCGCGCGATGGCCTCTTGGTCGGTGACCCACGCCATGCGACCCGCGAACGCCCAGGTGCCGAGGATGCCCAGGATCGCTGGCAGCAGCAGCAACGCACCCACCATGACCATGAACACGGTGAAGGCGGACGCAACAGCGATGCCGTTGAAGAAGTTGATCTGCATCACGAACAGGCCGAGCAGCGCGATGATGACCGTCGCTGCTGCGAACTGCACCGCACGACCGGATGTACGCACTGACTCGAGTGCTGCTGCGCGCGGCTCGCGTCCATGAATGACCGCGTCCCGGTAGCGGTTGATGACGAACAGCGAGTAGTCGATACCGACGCCCAGACCGATCATCGACGACAGGATCGGCGCGAAGAGCGCCACGTCCATGAAGTTGGCGACGATCGGCAGGACGAATCCTGTGCTGATCGAGACCGAGATGGCAGCGGAGACGATGGGCAGGAACGCGCCGGCGATCGCGCCGAAGGCGAAGAGCAGGATGACCAGAGCGACCATCACGCCGATGCTCTCCGACGACGGCTCTTCGCCAGACACGAACGAGAACACGCCGTTGGCGCCTACTTCGAGGCCGTCCTCACCGTTCTGGTCCTTGATGGGCTCGAGCACCTTCTCGATCGCCGCGCTGTCCAGGTCATCGAACGTCTCGCCCTCGAACGTGACGGTTGCGTACGCGACCGTCTCGTCCGGGCTGATGCCTGACTGACCGAAGTGCGCCAATGCGCCTGCGGCCTCAGGTGAGGGCTCTTCTACAGGCTGCTCCTCACCGCCAGCTCCCTG
>DASUFV010000358.1:0-2215 GCA_036274415.1 Actinomycetes bacterium | reverse complement strand
CCCGGAACAGCAGCCTCCTGCTCGAGAAACTGTCGGGCACGACCGGCGCGGTGGCATGGGCCTACAGGGTCACGACTCCGGGGATGGACATGTCCAACGCCGCTGAGGGCGTCGCCCTGGATGGCCAGGGTGACGTTCTTGCCGCCGGATATGTGACGGCCAGCCCCTACCTGCGAGATGCGTTCCTGGTCAAGTTGTCGGGAAGCAGCGGGGGCGAGCTCTGGAAAAAGACGATCGACGGTGGTGCGGGCGATGACGACGTGCTGGAGTCGGTCGCCGTGGACAGCTCGGGCGACGCCGCGTTCGCCGGCTCGTTCGGTCTCGGGTCGCTCGGCACCGAGTTCATCATCTTCAAGGTTGCGGGCGATTCGGGAAGCGAACTGTGGCGACATGCCACGAGAGGGTCGTCGACCAACTCCACGGATCGAGGGTTTGCCGTCGCGGTCGCAGGGAACGACGTGGTCGCAACCGGGGAGACCCAGAATCTCGCCACGGCCCACGACTGGACCGCCGTGAAATTGCAAGGCTCGACCGGCCGGGAGATGTGGAGGACCGACCTGAGCGGGAGCGCGTCCAACAGCGAAAACGATTTCGCGTTCTACCTGGAAACCGATGCCTGTGCCGATGTCGTCGTCGCCGGAATCACGCAGAACACCGCGAACACGTTCGACTACACGGTCCTCAAGTTGTCCGGTGCGACGGGGCTGAGCAGGGGAACATTCGGCGAGGGTGGCCAGTGTGACGAGCCTCCGAGCGATACGCCTCCGCATGCCGCATTCGCAACCCAGGCGGTCGTGGAGTGCACGGGTCCGTCCGGCGGCGTGGTGACGCTGGACGGCTCGGCCTCGATCGACGAGGATTCGAGCCCGGGCACGAACGACGACATCCAGAGCTTCGAGTGGTTCGAGGACTATGGACAGGCCACGCAGCGATCGCTCGGGGCGGGAGTCCAGCTCGAGGTGACCCTGGGGCTGGGCGCCCACGTCATCGGGCTCGAGGTCACGGACAGCGCGGGTCTCAGCGACGTCGCAGAGCAGACCGTGACAGTGCAGGACACGACCCCGCCCACGCTGACACTTGTTTTGAGTCCGACGGTCCTCGCACCACCCAACCACCGGATGGTGCCAGTGCAGGCGACGTGGCAGGTCGTCGATATCTGTGATCCTGCCGCCGCCGTGAAACTCGTCTCCGCGACGAGCAGCGAGCCGGACGATGCCCCGGGGATCGGAGACGGCAACACCACGGGCGACATCCAGGCTGCCGACACAGGCACGCCCGACGCCTCGGTCCTGCTCCGGGCTGAGAGGCTGGCCGAGGGCCAGGGCCGCGTCTATACGCTCGTCTACACGGCGACGGATACCTCGGGGAACCCGGCCTCGTCTTCCGCCCAGGTCGTCGTGCCGCACGACCAGGGCAGGAGCCCGCTGGCGGCCAGTTCAAGAACCCTGCACGGGTCGACCCGGAAGAGGCCCGGCGCGATCACGGTCGATCCTCTCCCGCTGCCCTAGGACTTCTCGAGCCGTCGCGCCCTGGCGCGCCTCCAGCTGGAGAGAGTGGCGAGAACCGTAAGGAAAGCAAAAATACCGCCGATGAACGCCCATGGGTTCATCGTCGCCAGCGCTCCCAGGTCGTAGAGGACGAGAAGGAGCAAGGACCAACCGAAAGCAAATTCGGGATCTCGTCTGGACAAGCGTCCCAACGTGCCGAGCACGGCACCGAAGATCAGGGGGAACGCCCCGAGGCGTGGCGCCGAGCTCCCTAAATACAGGGCCCCCAGGACGAGGTTGATGGTCGCCGAGAGATAGAGGAGAAGACGCGTTATCTTGTCACGGTGCTCGTCCCGCAGATCGAGGAGGGACCGCGATGCGTCGTCCGGGACGCCGGACTCCGCCGTCGATGAGGGGGACGATTCCTCTCGATCAGACCCGGTGTCATCAGCGGGGGTGGCCCCGGGGACGGCTTCCTCTTCGAGCTCCCCTGCGCTGATCGTCGACGCTTCCCTGTCGCCGACATCCTCGATCGCCCGGCGGGCAGCCTCCACGTCCAACTCGGCCACGAAGAACAGCGTCTCGGCCAGCGGTCCTATCCCCACGACCGGGTACTGCCGAAGCCGGCTCGTCGTATACCCGATGTTCCGATCCTCCAGGGCAGCCCGGTAAGTCATCACCTCGACATCGTTCGCCGCCCGCGCGATCAGCACGCTGCGGCCTCCGTG
>DASUFV010000357.1:0-8194 GCA_036274415.1 Actinomycetes bacterium | reverse complement strand
TCCTACGCGTTCATCGACGCCGCTAACGACAAAGTGGTGGACGCCGGAACGCAGCGCTGCATCAACGACCCTCAGCGCTGAGTCGGCGTTCGACAGAGGCCAGGTCGTCAACTGCGGAAGCCTTCCCACAACATATGTGGGTTAGCTTCCGCAGTTGGTGTGACCTTCGTCCTTGGTGCCGGGCGCGTCTAGCCGCGAAGATGAAGGAAGGTGAGAGACTCGCCGCCCAGATCAAGGGTCGTGTGTTCTAAGTGAGGCTTGCATGAAGAGAGTCCTGGCAGCGGCGGCCACTGGCGTCCTGGCCACCGGGATCGCGCTCATCGCCCCGACTGCCGGCACCTCCGCGGGCGCCACGGAAGCAGCAGCCGTCACGACCCAGCCCAACATCATCTTCGTCTTGACCGACGACCAACGCATCGACACCTACGAGACGATGCCGACGGTCAGGAATCGGTTGCGCGGCCAGGGAGGCAACTACCGCGCCATCATCCCGACGTCGATCTGCTGCCCGTCCCGGGTTTCGATCTTGACCGGCAACCTCGCCCACACGACGGGCGTCTACACCAACTCGCTTGACTACGGCGGCTGGCCGACGTTCAAGGCCTCCGGGTTCGAGGACAAGACGGTGGCTGTTGCCCTTCAGGACGCGGGCTACCGCACCGGATTCATGGGCAAATACCTCAACTACTGGAACAAGGCTCCCGATGGATACGCGCCGCCAGGCTGGGACGTGTTCCGTGGCTTCTGGCGCGACCGCGGTCAAGGTGGCGGCATCTACTACAACTACGAGCTGCACGGCACGGGCAAGGACGAGGTATTCGGGCACGATCCGAGCGACTACTCGGCCAACGTGATCAAACGCAAGGCAGTCAGCTTCATCAAGAACACTCCTGCTGACACTCCCTACTTCGTCTTCATCAACCCGACGAACCCGCACGCCCCGTACACGCCCGCCCCAGGTGATGTAGGCACGTGGACGCCGAAGACTCCGTATGACAACGCAGGCGTCAACGAGGAAAACATGAGCGACAAGCCCGCCCACATGCAGGGCTTGCCGAAGGTCGCGCGCTCGGACATCAACGCGGACCAGATCGGGACCGGAGAGTCGCTGAAGTCGGTTGATCGCCTCCTGCGCGCAGTCATGGACGCGGACGACATGCAGAACACTCTGGTCATCTATATGGGTGACAACGGCGTCATGTGGGGAGACCACCGCCTGCGCTACAAGTACCGCCCCTACCGCTTTGCGACCGAGGTTCCAATGTTCATGCGGTGGGACGGCGTCATCGAGCCGGGAACCAAGGGTCTGGTCGCGAACATCGACATTGCGCCAACTCTCCTGCAAGCCGCAGGGGTCCCTGAGGCTATGGAGACCGAAGGCGTCTCAGCACTTCCCGCCGTCACTCGACAGAGCGTGCTACTGGAGGGCGTGAGCCGCGGACGCCCCGCATACTGCGGGATTCGCTCGCAGCGGTATCTGTTCGTCGAGTACCCAACGGGTGAACGCGAGCTGTACGACTACCAGACCGACCCCTACGAACTTCACAACCTCGCTTACCGGGACGCATACGCGTCCATGGTCGATTCCCTGCACCAACAGACGGTCGACGAGTGTGTTCCGACGCCGCCAACCTTTTCTTGGCCTGACGGTTAGTTGATGCGCCGTCCGGGCGAAACGATCTCCCCCGACTGGGGTACACGTTGCGTTGCTCACACCCGTTCGGTTCAGTCAGGCCTCGCGTTACTCCACCGAACTTGACCACGTGACGGTTAGCGCAACGCAAACGTCCGATCGATATCAGGAAGGAGCCAGCGAAATGGTGATGGCATTGCTCGTCCAGCGCGTTCCGCTGTCGCTCCTGCACGACCTTTGGAACCCGGACGGGCCCGAGTCGTGGGAGATCCTCGCTGTCGAGAACGGATGGCTCGACCCGCACAGCCTCGATCGGCGCGAGCTCCTGCCTTCCGGCTCCTAGATCTCGAGCCCCAAGGTCGATTTCTGGACGCGCGTTCTGCGCTGCTAGAGTTCCCTTCGCTTCGAAGGCCGCAGTGCTGAGAAGCATCGCGCCGCTAGCTCAACTGGCAGAGCAGCGGACTCTTAATCCGCGGGTTCGGGGTTCGAGTCCCTGGCGGCGCACCCGTCTGATGTATGGCTCCGCCTGATGCTTGACGTTTCGGTTTCGGTTGATGGCTGACACTGTTTCGCCTGATGCTTGACAGTGGTTTCGGCTGATCCTTGACGCTTGTTCCCATGAGGGAGATGAGCGTGGCTGAGCAGCGGTATCAGGCGGTGCTAGCAGTGATCGCGGATGGCCTTGGGGTGTCGCAAGCGGCGGAGAAGGTGGGGGTCTCCCGACAGACCCTGCACGCGTGGCTTGCTCGGTATGAGGCTGAGGGTCTGGAGGGTTTGAGTGATCGGTCGCATCGGCCGGCTCGGTGTCCGCATCAGATGTCAGGTGAGGTAGAGGCGGCGCTGTTGGAGTTGCGTCGGTCGCGCCCGTATTGGGGTCCTCGGCGGCTGGTGCTCGAGCTGGCCAAGCGTGGGGTGAGACCGACACCGTCGGCGTCGGCGGCGTATCGGGCGTTGGTGCGGGCGGGGATGATCGAGGCCGCTGGCAAGGACAGGCGGTCCCGGAAGTGGAAGCGGTGGGAACGCGCATTGCCGATGGAACTGTGGCAGTTCGATGTGGTGGGTGGGTTTCCGCTTGCGGACGGCACCAATGCGAAGGCGTTGACTGGGATCGATGACCATTCCAGGGTGTGTGTGTCGGCCTGGTTGATGTCGCGGGAGCGGATCCGGTTGGTGTGTGAGGGGTTGGCTCACGCATTGCGGACGTGGGGTGTTCCGGCGCAGGTGCTCACCGACAACGGCAAGGTGTTCACTGGTCGGTTCAACCACCCGCCAACTGAGGTGTTGTTCGATCGGATCTGCCGGGAGAACGGCATCGAGCATCTGCTCACCGCGCCACGCTCCCCGACGACGACAGGCAAGATTGAGCGGTTCCACCGCAGCCTGCGAGCGGAGTTCCTGACCCAGGTGAACCCGTTCTCGTCGCTGAGGGTGGCGCAGCAGGCGCTGGATGAGTGGGTCAGTTACTACAACACCCAACGCCCGCATCGGGCTTTGGACATGGCCACCCCAGCCGAGCGGTTCAACGCCGGACTAGCCAAATCCGAAGTTCCGGCCAGACCCCGGGAGCCGGTCGGTGAACGCGGCGCCGGGCAGTGGGTGTCACGGCGCGTCGCCAACAACGGGGTGGTGTCGGTGAGCTGGCAGCAAGTCAGTGTCGGAGCGACCCACAGGGGTGAGCGATGCGACGTGCACGTCGACGGGGACCTGCTGCGGCTATGGATCGGCGACCAGCTCGTCAAGACCGTGGCCAGAGCCAATACCAAGGAGGTGAGGAAGAAGAACGCATCCGTCCCAGGCGGACGGACCTAACCTGCTAACCAGAACGTCAAGGATCAACCGAAACCGATTGGTCAAGCATCAGCCGGAGCCGCACAGGCGCACCCGTTTGGCCTGCTGAAACACCGAAATCACAGCCTTGAACGTTCCGCGCCAAGGGCTCCTTAAAGGCTCCACCCCTCGGCGCGCTGATTCCCCCGTTGGCGCGCGGTCGCCAGAGTCACGGTTCGCGAGGACACTTGGGCGGGCATCCTCTAACCATTCATCACCGACGAAGGAAGGATGCGATCATGACCAAAGACCCTTCCTCCTCGCGAACCGACGAGGGACCAGCCGCGACAACCACATCGGACGCGGCCTCCTCGCCCACGCGCCGCGCCCCACGAGTCACTCGGGCTAGCGCCGCCTGGTTGGCCACCGGAGTCGCGCTCGTGCTACTTATCCTGCTCATCGTCTTCATCCTCCAGAACTCGACGAAGGTCGAAGTTCAGTTCCTTGGCATGTCTGGAACCATCCCCCTCGGAATGGCCCTGCTGATCGCCGCCGTGGGCGGCGGTGTGGTGGTAGCCGTCGCCGGGGTCGCGCGGGTCACGCAGTTGCGCATGAACGCCCGCCGCACTAGGCGAAGCACATCAAGCCCCTGACGAGGTCCTACGCGTTTGCGCCAGCACAGTCGACACAGTTCCTGGTCACGGTGGCGCGACGCCGTTGCCTGCGAGACTTGAACCGCACTCAACGGTCGCTGAATCGTGGGGCTAGTCAGGCGGCCCTGCGTAGAGCGCTTTGAACACTTCGGTCAGGTCTCATGGTTTGCAGGCAATGAAGCTTGCTGCACTCATGAGCTGCGCTTCCGCTGTCAATGGCGACGCCGGTCTGAGGCGCGAGCAATCTTTGCGCCAGCCCCGTACTTCTCCACGGTGGCGAAGCGAAGATTCTCGAAAAGGACCAGATCAATCTCGGGGTTCTCATGATTCAACGCGATCGCGAACCGGATCGGGACCGCCCGAACCGATTCGTACTCGCCGCGCGTCAGACTGATCGGGTCGCTGCAATTACGGTCCGAACACTCACACAGATAGGTATCCATCGACCGGTGGGTGCCAAGTCGCTCGTCGTTCCCGTCCTCTACCCACTCGTTCATGTCACGAAAGATGGTCTCGTTAATCGCCTCGATCTCGCGCCAGTCAGACGGCGTGGGCATCGTCGTCGACCCCCACTGGCTGACTTACATGGCCGGACTGGCCATGCGTGAACTGATCCAATGCCGCGGCAGGGTCCTGCTCTGCCAGCAGGAACTCGGTACGGGTGAGTCTGAACAGCCGTCGGGCCCGCGAACTTGCCCCAATCAACACGAAGCTGTGCCCATTGCGTTGGGCTCGCTCACGCGCTGACATGAACGCCCCCAGCGCTGCGCAGTCAAGAAAGCTGATATCGCGCAGGTCAAGCATGATGGCCTTGACGCCGTCGTCTTCCAAGCGCGTCAACCGGTCGTCTAACAGGGGAACGGTTGCGAGGTCGAGTTCGCCACTGAGTGCGATGTTGGCGACGTCATTCCGGACGTCGATTCGTGCATCGAATTGTGCTTCGGAATCCATGATCACTCCCGCTGATGCGGGGCCGACGCTTACACGCCGATCCAACTTGGAGACCACGGGTCAGGGCCCTGAATCGCGCGGAGCAGTAAGTTAGGCTCCGGCACTAAGCACTCTACGGCACTGGGCTCCAAACGCCCAGCCGACCACCAGCGCTAACAACGGCGCACTGTCTTGGATTGGTGATGGACTCCGACAAGATCAGCCGCATGCGAGTGCTCGTCACCGACGGGCCAGGGGTTCGTCTCGACCAGGTCACCCGCACCATCGCTGGGCTAGGCCACGATGTCATCGCCCGTGAGTCGTCGCTCCCCGACGTTGCCAGCATTACCGCGTTCGAACAGCCCGATGTGGCCATGGTGATCGTTCACGACGGCAACACCAAGGCCCTGAAGCTGATCGACCGGATTGTGCATGAGGCCACCTGCCCGGTGATCGTTGTTCTCGACGTCGAGGACCGAGCGTTTATCAACGAGGCCGCTAAGCGGGGGATCTTCGCCTACATCGCGGATGGGCGTGATCCCCAGGAAATGCAAAGCGCTATCGACATCGTCCTGCGGCGATTCGCTGAGTACCACAATCTCGAGGGCGCATTCGGACGACGAGCTGTGACCGAGCGCGCAAAGGGCATCCTGATGGAGCGCCATGACATCGACGAACAAGCCGCCTTCGAGATGCTGCGCGGATCAGCCAGAGCGTCGAGCCGCAAGCTAGTCGACATCGCGGATGCTGTTGTGCAAAGTCGTTCCCTCCTGCCAGGGCCGCTGAAAGCGCCGCAGCTGACTGGGGACACGGCAGCGGGGTTTCGGCGACAGGAGTAAACCTCTGGGCATAGCGAGAAGGGATCGCTCGATCACGGCCCGCCTTCCGCGCAGCTTCTGGAGAAGGCGTGGAGGGGCAATGGAGGGGGCTGACCTGCAGGGGACCGAACCCCAAGCACTCCGAAACGGACGTTTCCGCAGGTAGAACACGGAGCCGGCGATCGGACTCGAACCGATGACCTACCGCTTATAAAGGCCCAGCGGAGTTCTTGCAACTATTTCTGGCCACCTGCAGAAACGTCCGTTCTCGAGAGGTTTGCCCTTGCGCAGTAAGGGTTTCTGACCCGCACCTCCCTACGCCGAGCAACTTCCAACTCGCGCTACGGGCCTGCGGCGGGGAGGGTATTTGGAGGGGTCAGCCATTGTGTTCTCGGCAGACAGGGGCCGGGCTCAATCGCCGCTCTCGTCCACCGCCTGTTCGTCCGGGCTTTCCTCGTCGAGGTCGCGGAAGTTCAGGTAGCTGTACACGAGCATCGCTAAGGCAATGAGGCCTGACCCAATCAGGGTGGCGCCGGTTCCCCAGCCGCCCACCAGCCACCATTGGTCGTCCGCGGGCCACCAGGAGGGGGCCTCGGCGCTGATGCCCCAGTAGACGCCGAGGCCGATCAACAAACAGACGCCGAATACGGACAGCACTATGCGAAGCCAGGTCTTGACGCTGTCGGCCGCGCCACGCAAGGCGGCTTTCTTGACCGGCGCAAGACGCCGGTCGGCCCATTCGTATTGGGTGGCCAGGATGGCCATCCCAGCGAAAAGGGCGAGCAAGCCTGGGCCAGGCAGGACCAAGGCCGCGAGACCCAAGATGACGAGAATCCAGCCGGCCCCTTGGAGCAGGACGTGCTTACCGGTGCTCCTGGCGCTCACTGCTCGGTGTGCTCCTGGTGGGGTTTCATCGCGAATATCTTGACGTCAGCCCACTGCGTGTAGAACTCGCGGTTCTTCGCGTTCTTGGTGGCCCCAAGATGCTTGTTCTTCGGTCCGTCGGTCGGCTCCTCCGTCACAGTGCTGACCCTATGCGAGTGCGCCGACAGAAGAGTGGAGTTCGGAGCCTAGGGCGCGGCGACGCTAGGACGTCCCGAGGGCGAGGCGATCCGCAGCTGCGACGGAACCCCCTCACCTGTTCGCGCGCTACACCTTCGCGCTAGGGATCGGCACGACCTTCCCAAGGTTCTCGCTCGACGGTCGCGCCAAAGCCTCCATGTCCGAGGCCGAATCTTCGGCGAACAAGTGCGTGTAGATCGAGCGCGTGACGATCTCGGATGCGTGACCCATGCGCTTGGCGATCCGGTAGGCCGGAATCCCCGCACTGGCGCACAAGCTCGCGTACGAGTGCCGAAGGTCATGGAACCGGACTCCCCCTGGCGAGCCGACAGGAAGCCCCGCCGCTCTGAGGGCCGGGGCAAAGTACCGGCGCGTAAACGTGTCGCGCTCCCACGCTTGGTCCCATGTCAGATCACCGTGCGCCGCCGAGCCCTCAACCTTGCTGCCGCGCTCGCCGTGCGTGTAGCCACCCTTCCGACGGCCGGGCCATAACGGCGCTCCCGGCTCGGCGCATCGCGGGTGCGTCGCCAAGTAGGCGCCGAGGTCATCCGCCAGCCACTTCGGCAGCGGCACCTTCCGGGCCAGTCCGGACTTCGGCGTGTGCTCCTGCCAGCCGTCCCGGACCTTGTACCGGGTGCGCCTCACAGTGACTTCTCGGCGGAGGAGGTCGACGTCCGCGACGTTGAGCCCGGCAATCTCCCCCGCCCGCAATCCTGTGTAAGCGGCGAAGCGGGTGAGGAGCCCGTATGGCGGCTGTGCGTCCAGGTGCACGCTGACCGTCTCGACCTCACTCGCTGTCAGGAACCGGGGTTCTGGCTTGAGCCTTCCCATCGAGCGGTCTGTGGGTAAGGCCACGTCGCGGGCGGGGTTGTAGGCGATCGCGCGGTGTCGAGCGGCGAATGCGAACACCGCGCGCGCGACTCCATGGTGGTGCTTGATCGTAGGAGGCGTAAGCCCTCTGCCGATCAACTTTGCAATCCACTCGTCAACGTCTCCGGGTGTTATGGCGCGAATCCGTCGCGACCCGAACTCGGGCAACACAGACGAATCGAGTAGTGAGCGGTAGCCGCGAGCCGTACTCGGCTTTGACGTCGCAACCTTCGACTCGAACCAGCGTTCGGCCCATTCCTCGAAGCTTGTGCGCATTGCCTTGTAGTCCGGCAGGTTCGCGTCCGCCACCGCCTGCTCGACTTCGCGCTGCTTAGCTTTGGCCTGATCGAGCTTGGCGAACCGCTCCTTCTTGAACCGGCGCTTGCCCGTGGCATCGGTCCAGGACCAACAAACCTGGTACGGCTTGCCCCTCTTCGACACCTTGAGCTTCTCGATCCGCG
>DASUFV010000356.1:0-7294 GCA_036274415.1 Actinomycetes bacterium | reverse complement strand
ATGGCCGAGGTCAAAGAAGCCAAGCGACGTCTCGCGTACGACGAAGCGCTGGTTCTGCAGACGGTGTTGGCGCGACGTCGCGCAGCACTGGCTCGACGTCCCGCAACGCCACGCGTGCCGCCACCCGGCGGACTGCTCGAGGCGTTCGACGCGACGCTGCCGTTCGAGCTCACCAAGGGGCAGCAGGTAGTGTCCGCTGCCATCACACACGACCTCGCGCAGCAGCACCCGATGCACCGACTGCTGCAGGGCGAGGTGGGTTCGGGTAAGACCGTCGTCGCTTTGCGCGCGATGGTCGGCGTCGTTGCAGCCGGAGGCCAGGCTGCGCTGCTGGCACCCACCGAGGTGCTGGCTCAGCAGCACTTCCGAACAATGACGTCGATGCTCGGGCCACTTGCAGACGGCGGAATGCTCGGCGCTCCTGCTGAGGCAACGCGAGTCAGGCTCCTGACGGGAAGCTTGTCCGCTGCCGCCCGCCGTGGGGCGCTCCTCGACATCGCGTCAGGCGAAGCGGGGATCGTCGTCGGTACGCACGCACTGCTGCAGGAGAAGGTCGACTTCTTCGATCTCGGCCTCGTGGTCATCGACGAGCAGCACCGATTCGGCGTCGAGCAGCGAGAGGCACTTCGCGCCAAGGCGGACGCCCCGCCACACGTGCTTGTCATGACCGCTACTCCCATCCCGCGCACCGTCGCCATGACGATCTTCGGAGACCTCGACATCTCGACGCTGACCGAGCTGCCGCACGGCCGCCAGACCATCACCACGCACGTCGTCCCTGCCGCCGAGCGACCGAAGTTCCTCGAACGCACCTGGGAGCGTGTCGCCGAAGAGGTGGCCTTGGGGCGCCAGGCCTACGTGGTGTGCCCCAAGATCGGCGGCGATTTCGACCCGACCGACCCCAACCGCGGCAACGATGACAGGGGCGACAGGGGCGACAGTGCGAGTGAGCAGCTCGCGATACCTGACGAGCACTCGGTGCTCGCGCTCTCGCAGTACCTCACGGACGGACCCCTCGCCGACTGCCGGGTAGCGGCGTTGCACGGGCAGATGCCCAGCGATGCCAAGGACGCCATCATGTCGAGCTTTGCCGCGGGAGAGATCGACGTCCTCGTCGCTACCACGGTCGTCGAGGTCGGCGTTGACGTCCCGAACGCGAGCGTCATGGTGGTCATCGACGCCGACCGGTTCGGCGTCTCACAGCTTCATCAGATTCGCGGTCGAGTTGGCCGTGGTGATGTGCCGGGCCTGTGCCTCCTGGTCACCGACCAGCCTGCTGATCACGACTCACGCGAGCGGCTCGATCAGATCGCCGCAAGCACCGACGGGTTCGTCCTGGCGCGGGTCGACCTCGAACAGCGTCGCGAAGGCGATGTTCTCGGCGTCGCGCAGTCCGGCGTGCGGTCGAGCCTCAAGGTCCTTCGCGCCGTGTCAGACGAAGACATCATCGTTGCTGCGCGTGCAGACGCCGTCGAGCTGGTCGACTCCGACCCATCACTCGCGTCGGTGCCAGATCTTCGTGCGGCCGTTGAGCACTTGGAGGCCGACGAACAGGCCGAGTTCCTGGAGAAGTCGTGACGCACCGCGCCCGCCGGGGGCGGTCATGACGAGAGTGGTTGGTGGTCTTGCGCGCGGGCGGCGGTTGGTGGTGCCCAGCGATGGCACGCGGCCGACGTCCGATCGCGCTCGAGAGGCGGTCTTCTCGAGCATCGAGTCGATGCGTGGACCCTGGCATGGCGCCAGCGTCCTCGACTTGTACGCCGGTACGGGTGCGTGCGGGCTCGAGGCTGCATCACGCGGTGCCTCACGCGTCGACCTGGTCGACAAGGATCGCAACGCTGTGCGCGCCCTCACGACGAACCGGGACGCCGTCCTCGCCTCTGACGTCGAGTCGGTCGTCACTGTCCACCAATCGCAAGTGGAACGTTGGGTTGCGGATGCGACTGCCGGCACCGGCTACGACGTCGCGTTCTGCGACCCTCCGTACGCGATGACGACCGCCAAAGTGCAAGAGGTACTTGGCGTGGTTGCCGAACGCGGGCTCTTGAAGCCAGAGGCGCTGGTGGTTCTCGAGCGCAGTTCCCGTGATGATCCGTGGGAGTGGCAGCACCCGTACCGCGGCAGATGGGACCGCGCCTACGGTGAGGCCCACCTCTGGGTCGCCGAGCTGAGCGGCTGATAGCGTCGCGGCGTGCTGAGCGTGGTCTGTCCGGGGTCGTTCGACCCAGTCACCAACGGGCACGTCGACATCATCGAGCGCGCGTCCGGGCTTGCCGATTCCGTGTACGTGGCGGTCATGGTCAACCAGAACAAGCGAGGCCTCTTCACCGCCGAACAGCGGATCGATCTGCTGCAGCAGTCGCTCAAGCACGTTGACAACGTGATGATCGAGACCTTCTCCGGCTTGCTGGTCGACTACTGCAAGGCGAAGGGGGCCCGCGCGATCGTCAAGGGTCTGCGCGCGGTCGGAGACTTCGACTACGAGCTGCAGATGGCCCAGATGAACCATCGCCTCACAGGAGTCGACACACTGTTCGTGGCGACCAACCCGTTGTACTCGTTCTTGTCATCGAGCTTGATCAAAGAGGTCGTCGCGTTCGGTGGTGACGTCAGGGGACTCGTGCCTGAGCCGGTTCTGGAACCATTGGTCGAAGCGCTGAAAGGCTCGCGCTGATCGAGCGTTGATCGAGCAGTGATCGAGCAGTGCGTTGATCTGGAGGAAGTGTGGAGATCCACGAGACGCTCGACGAGCTGGTCCGGGCGGTTGAGAGTGCTCGCGCCGTTCCCATGTCGGCGTCCTGCATGGTGAACCGAAGCGAGATTCTCGCGTTGCTCGACAAGGCGCGTCGACAGCTGCCCTCTGACCTCACCAAGGCCGATGCCCTGCTCGCGGACGCCGAAGGGGTCATCGCCGAGGCGAGACGAGCTGGCGACGACATCATCGCTGAAGCGCATCAGGAGAAGATGCGTCTGGTGTCGGACACCGAGGTACACGCGCAAGCAGAGCGCGAAGCCGGCCGGATCGTCGCGGGCGCCAACACCGAGGCTGAACGCATGCAGCGAGAGATCGACGACTACATCGACGCCAAGCTGGCCAACTTCGAGCTCGTGCTGACCAAGACGCTTGAGGCAGTTGCCAGAGGCCGCGACAAGATCGCCGGACGCCGCGCGGTCGAAGAGCTGGCAGACATCCTTCCTGCGCTCGACGAGGAGAACGGCTCGGAAAGCCCTGCTGGATCTGCGGGAGCCGAGTCCGCAGCGGGGTCGGGGGCAGACGCCGAACCGGCCGGGAACTCCACGGGCGACAGCAGGTAGCTCCTACGGGTTTTTGGGCTGCTCCGGCGCTCGGCTACCCTTGTGGACGGTCTCGTCCGCGAGGCCCATCCCCGAGAGTCCAGAGCTGGCCGGATCAGGCGAGCACAGGAGATCGCGACTGTGTCCTCCCTCGACCCGAAGGATCCCTTGGTGCTCGACACCCGCGCGGTGGCGAGGCGTCCTGGGACCATGGCCGAGCTGGTCCGCACCGTGCCTGCGCCCTCGGGTCTGGGTCTGGACGTGGTCGGTGTTCCCGAGAACGCTCCGGTCGAGCTCGATGTGAGGCTCGAGTCGGTCGTCGAGGGAGTGCTGGTGTCCGGGAGCGCCCGGGCACAGGCGATAGGCGAATGCGTCCGTTGTCTCGATCCGATCGCGATCGAGCTCGACTTGGACGTCCAGGAGCTTTTCGCCTACCCGGACGCCGCTGCCGCGGACGCGGAGGAGATCGCGCAGGTGGAGGACGAGCTCGTCGACTTCCGGCCAGTGCTGCGGGACGCCGTGGTGCTCGCCCTGCCCCTGCAACCGGTGTGTCGGGACGATTGCCTCGGCCTGTGCCCCACCTGCGGCGCACGGCTGAACGACGACCCGGAGCACCATCACGACCAGGTCGACCCACGGTGGGCCGCCCTGGGGGAGCTGACCGGCTTGCGCTCGGACAGCGACCGGACTGGACAAGACGCGTCGCAGGGCGTGTCGGAGAACTAGAAGGGCATCACCGTGGCCGTCCCCAAGCGGAAGACCTCGCGTTCCAACACTCGCTCACGCCGGGCGAACTGGAAGGCCAGCCGACCGACCGTCGTCACCTGTGACCGCTGTCGTGAGCCCAAGCTCCCGCACGTCGCATGTCCGACGTGCGGCACGTACAACAAGCGCCAGGTCATCAGCGTCTGATCGCTGGCGTGACCGGCTCAACCGAAACGCGCCACCCGCTCTGTGAGGCGCTGGGCGTCGACCTTTCGCCTGCTCTGCTCGAGCAGGCGCTGACCCACCGCTCGTACGCGTACGAGCACGGCGGCCTGCCCACGAACGAACGCCTCGAGTTTCTCGGCGACTCGGTGCTCGGGCTCGTGATCACCGAGTCGCTGTATCGCGACCATCCAGATCTCCCCGAGGGTCAGCTCGCCAAACTGCGGTCGGCCGTTGTGAACATGCGTGCCCTCGCCGGAGTTGGTCGCGGCCTCGGCCTCGGAAGTCACCTGCTCCTCGGAAAAGGTGAAGAAACCACCGGCGGACGCGACAAGGCGTCGATCCTTGCCGACGGTGTCGAGGCGCTCATCGGCGCGACGTACGTCGACAAGGGAATCGACGCGGCCACCGCCGTCGTGCACCGCTTGTTCGATCCGCTCCTGGAACGCGCTCCCCACCTCGGGGCTGGGCTCGACTGGAAGACCAGCCTTCAAGAGCTCACCGCCTCGCTCGACCTCGGCGTCCCCGAGTACCGCATCACCGAGTCCGGTCCCGACCACGCGAAGTCGTTCGTCGCCACCGTCGTCCTGCGCGACGGCACGCACGGCACTGGCCAGGGGAACTCAAAGAAGGAGGCCGAACAAGAAGCCGCGGCAGCGACGTGGGAGGACCTCGCGGCCCGCCGTACCGTCCGCGACTGAGCTGGTGCCTGAGCTACCTGAAGTCGAGACCGTCCGGAGGGGGTTGGCCGAGCGCGTCGCTGAAAGCGTGATCGTCACAGCACGTACCCATCATCCGCGGGTCGCGCGGCGGCACCTCGCGGGCCCCCGTGACCTCTGCAGTCGCTTGACGGGCAACCGCATCCTCAGCGTGCAAAGGCGCGGCAAGTACCTGTGGTTCCCCTTGGCAGGTGCTGACGCGCGCGCGACGGACGAGCAGGGTGGGGTCGGTGTTGGCGCCATGCTGGCTCATCTCGGAATGAGCGGTCAGTTCCGGATCACCGAGCGACCCATCGACGACCACGCGCACCGGCGGTTCGATGCCGAGCTCGATGACGGACGATGGCTCACGTTTCTCGATCAGCGCACCTTCGGCGGGATCGGCTGGGACGTCCTCGTGCGGGACGACTCCGACACGAGGTACGTGCCGGAAGGGTGGCGTCACGTGGCCGCCGACCCGTTCGAGTCCGGGTTCGACGTGGACGCCGTGGTCGCTGACATTCGACGACGGCACAGCGAGATCAAGCGGCTGCTGCTCGACCAGACGGTGGTCTCGGGAATCGGGAACATCTACGCCGACGAATCCCTGTGGCGCGCCAAGGTGCACCCTCAGCGCGCGAGCGACAAGCTCTCCAGCTCCACCCTGCGCTTGGTGATGGACGCAGCGCGCGAGGTGATGACCTCGGCGCTGGCCGAGGGGGGCACGTCGTTCGATTCCCTGTACGTCGACGTGAACGGCGAGAGCGGCTATTTCGAGCGCTCGCTGGACGTGTACGGGCGGGAAGATGAGCCCTGTCGCCGGTGCGGTGCGGCGATCAGGCGGCTCACGTTCATGAACCGGTCCTCGTTCGTCTGCCTGAGGTGCCAGCGACCCCCACGACGGAAGCGATTGACCGGCCCAGGTCCCGGTGTGGGCCCCCCTGTGAGCCCCATGTGAGCCCCCCTGTGAGCCCCCTGTGAGCAAGGTTGCCTAGTCCATCTGGGTGACCCTGTCGGGCAAGATCGTGACCTCTTCTTGACCTGTTCGTCACTCCGGTGTCACCCTTTGAGTGCGCCTCACCGGGCGTCCCACGGCCGCGCTGAACCAGCCAGCGGCCGGCCAACTCCCAGAAAGGCCTCCCCTCCATGGCGAAGGCGATTCTTGGCCACGTCGGTGGACCCGACCCCCGTCTCATGGCCGAGGTGGCCCGACTGCGCCGTCGGGTCGGCGAGCTCGAGGCCGAAGTCACCAGGCTCTCCGCCGAGAACCAGGCACTGCTCACCCAGTCCCTGGACGGATCGCTCACCGGATCGTTGAACGAGACGCTGGCCGACGAGATCATCTCGCTGGACGCGCCGCGTCCAGACCGCTCGACTCCCGCGCTGGCCTGACGGGTCTCAACCGGTCGCGACGTCTCCCGCGCGCCGGGCGCTGATCGGCGCTGCGCGCTGGGTACCCTGACCGCACCACCGACCTGCAGGCAATTCCCCACCGTGCTGGTCGATTCCTGAGCGTTCTCGGCACACCCACGCAGGAGCAGACCCGGTGTATCTGAAGACCCTGACGCTGCGCGGCTTCAAGTCATTCGCGTCATCCACCACCCTGCGCTTCGAGCCAGGCATCACCTGCGTCGTCGGGCCGAACGGGTCGGGTAAGTCCAACGTGGTGGACGCGCTGTCCTGGGTGATGGGTGAGCAGGGCGCAAAGTCGCTGCGCGGCGGCAAGATGGAAGACGTCATCTTTGCCGGCACGTCGGGTCGCCCACCTTTGGGGCGTGCTGAGGTCGTGCTGACGATCGACAACGCTGACGGTGCACTTCCGATCGACTACACCGAAGTCACCATCTCGCGCACGATGTTCCGCAACGGGGGATCTGAGTACGCCATCAACGGCGAGGCGTGCCGCCTGCTCGACGTGCAAGAGCTGCTGAGCGACTCCGGCATCGGACGCGAAATGCACGTGATCGTCGGACAAGGCCAGCTCGACTCGGTGTTGTCGGCAACGCCAGAGGACCGACGCGGGTTCATCGAAGAGGCGGCGGGTGTTCTCAAGCACCGCAAGCGCAAAGAGAAGGCACTCCGCAAGCTCGATGCAATGGAGGCCAACCTGGTCCGCTTGAGCGACCTCACCAACGAGCTGCGTCGACAGCTCAAACCGCTGGGCCGCCAGGCCGAGGTCGCGCGTAGGGCGAGTGTGATCCAGGCGGAGGTGCGCGACGCTCGTCTACGGATCCTTGCCGATGACCTCACCGAGCTGCGAGGCGCACTCGAGCAAGAGGTTGCCGATGAAAACGCGCTACTGAAGTTGCGAGCTGAAGCAGAAGCGGCGCTCGCGGCGTCCCAACAGCGCGAGATCGAGCTGGAGGCGGCGGTCG
>DASUFV010000355.1:0-3958 GCA_036274415.1 Actinomycetes bacterium | reverse complement strand
CACATCGCGCAAAGCGCGCGGCGCCGCTACCCCGACTCAGCTGTGCCTGTCGACCTTCACGACACCATCCGTGAGATGGGCGAGCTCGCCGTCCGGCTGGCCTACGAGACCGGCGAGATCATCAAGACGGTCGACGTAGCGCACGCACTGCGGCTCGAGGTCGAGGACGATCGCATGGATGAGCTGCACCGTCAGATGTTCATGACGATCCTCGCGCCCGATTGGTCACACGGCGTCGAGACCGCGATCGACGTGACCCTGATCAGTCGCTTCTACGAGCGCTTCGCTGACCATGCTGTCTCCGTGGCACGCCGCGTCGTCCATCAGGCAACCGGCATGCGCCCGCAGACGATGGAGCAGGACTAGCCGCGCTCACGCGCGCAACTCTCAGCGGCCCTGAGCGGCGACGGCTTTGATCGCGTCCGCCGCGGCGTCCGGGTCGAGGTACTCGCCGCCACGGACGACGGGACGCAGGTCGGCGTCCAGCTGGTAGCGCAGCGGGATGCCAGTGGGGATGTTGAGGCCGGCGATGTCCTCGTCCGAGATTCCGTCGAGGTGCTTCACCAACGCGCGCAGCGAGTTGCCGTGCGCCGCGATGAGCACGACGTGCCCGGCGCGCAGATCGGGAACAACGGCGTCGTACCAGTACGGCAGCATCCGCTCGAGCACGTCCTTGAGGCACTCGGTGCGCGGCAGCAGCTCGGGCGGCAAGGCGGCATAGCGCGCGTCGTCCGCCTGGGAGTACTCGTCGTCGTCAGGAAGCGGCGGTGGTGGCGTGTCGTACGAGCGACGCCACAACATGAACTGCTCCTCACCGAACTCCTCGAGCGTCTGCTTTTTGTCCTTGCCCTGCAGGGCTCCGTAGTGCCGCTCGTTGAGACGCCACGAGCGTCGCACCGGGATCCAGTGTCGATCGCAGGCGTCCAACGCGATCTCGGCGGTGCGAATCGCTCGACGTTGCACCGACGTATGCACGACAGTCGGCAAGGCGCTGGACGCCGCGAGCAGCTCACCACTGCGACGCGCCTCGACCATGCCCGCCTCGGTGAGACCGACGTCCACCCAGCCGGTGAACAGGTTCTTGGCGTTCCACTCGCTCTGACCGTGTCGTAGCAGGACCAACGTCGACATACGGCGAGGGTATCGAGGGCGGTCAGTCGTCGGTCGGCCGGTAGCCGGCGCACATGATGCGCAACCAGGTGATCTGGCCGTCCTCCAGCGACAGGTACGCGGTCTGGTCGACGAGATGCGGTCCGTCGTCCGTGATCACTCGCACCCGATAACCGACGCGCTCACGGTCCGCGAAGCTGTCGGTATCGAGCCTTTCGAGGTTGACGACGTCGTCGCCCTGCCCAAACCAGTCATTCACGATGTCGACGACACCATCGGGGGTGTCTGCCACCCGAATCGCCGACGGCGTCATGCCCATGAAACTGATGCTCGGCGCAAGGAGCTCTCGAATGCGCTCACCATCTTTGGCCGTCATCGCCCTGGCGAATTGTTCCCCTACCAGCGAGCCCATCGCGTCAGTGTCCCACCCATGCCAAGGGTTGGGAAAGATGTGGATGGCAAGCCAAGTCGCGGACTGACGATCCGCAACTACCGTGTGACCATGACCGATACCCCGCAGCACACCCACTCCTACGGCCGCGCGGTGCAGGAGGAGTTGCGCGAACCAGCGCAAGCGCTGCGGCGTCACATCCCCGACGTCTACGAGGGATTCAAGGCCCTTCGCGACGCGTCCTTCGCCGATGGGACGCTCGACGAGAAGACCAAGCAGCTCATTGCGCTGGCCGTCTCGGTGGCGCAGCACTGTGACGGGTGCATGGCCTCGCACGCTCGCGGGGCCGCACGCGCGGGGGCGTCCGACCAAGAGGCGGCGGAGGCCCTCGGCGTCACCATCCAGATGATGGGCGGTCCCGGAACGGTGTATGCGCCGCGTGCGTTCGCCGCGTTTCGCGAGTTCGCCGAGTACTACAGGTCGCGCGAGTAGTCAGGACTCATCGTCGGACGCCTGCGCCTCGACGAGGTGCGTAAACGCCTGCAGGTTGGCCAACGATTCTCCGCGCGACACCCGCCACGCCCACTCGCGCCGAATGCTCGCTGCAAATCCCAGCTCGAGCAGCGTGTTGAACGAGGAGTCTGCGACGTCCAGGACGCGTCCCAGCATCTGGTCGACGACCTCCGGCGTGATCCCGCCGAGTGGCAGCTGGCCGACGACGTAGACATCGCCCAGCGGATCGATTCCGAATGCGACACCGGGGTGCTTGGCGTTGTATTGCAACAGCCACTTGTGCAGCTCGGCGACATTCTCATCGGGATGCCGGACGACGAACGCGTTGATGGTCAGGCTGTGCGGCCCCACAACAAGCGACACCGTCGTGCGCAGCTTGCGCTCCCCCGGCAGCACTGCGACGAAGGTGCCGGGGCTCGACTCCTCGTAGGGGACTTCGAGATCGTCGAGCGCTTTGCGGATCACTTCGCCGGTGGTCACCCCGGCATTGTTGCGTGTCAGGACGCCGCGCGCTGCAGCATGCGTGTCGCAAGGGCCTCTTCGTACACGTCCAGCGTGCCGCGAGCCGTTGCGTCCCAGCCGAACTCCGCTGCGTGCAGCTCTGCGGCAAGCGACATGTCCGCACGCTTCTCGGGCTGGTCGATCAACTGCTCGATCACCTTGGCGTAGTCACCGGGGTTGTGTCCGTCGATCAGAACGCCGGAGACACCATCGGCCACTGCCGTGCGCAGGCCGCCGACGGACGCCGCAACAACCGGCGTCCCACACGCTTGTGACTCGATCGCGACAAGACCGAACGACTCGTTGTAGGACGGCACCACGGTCACGTCGGCGGCGCGGTACCAGTCGACGAGTCGCGACTGAGCCACCGGCGGTGCGAAGCGCACGACGTCAGCGATGCCGAGCGAATTGGCCATCGCTTCGAGGTGATGCGGGTGTGCCAGGCCACTGCCGCTCGGCCCACCGACAACCGCGACCACGAGCTCGTCGCGCAGTTCCGGCCGACGGTCGAGCAGCTGCGAGGCCGCCGCAAGTAGCACGTCCGGAGCCTTCAGGGGCTGGATACGGCCGACGAACAGCAGCACGTGCGAGCGCTCGTTGATGCCGAGGCGGCGTCTGGCGTCCGCCGCATCACCGGGTGTGAAGACGTTGAGGTCAACGCCTGGCGGCACGGTGGCCACGGTCAGCGGGTCGGCGTCGTAGAGGTCGACGAGCTGCGCGGCTTCGGTCGGAGTGTTTGCGATCAGTCGGTCGGCGGACGCAACGACCGCGGCCTCGCCGAGCACACGGCCGGACGGCTCGGGTACGTCGCCCTCGGCCAGCAGCGCGTTCTTGACCTTGGCCATCGTGTGCATCGAGTGCACGAGTGGGACCTGCCAGCGGTCTTGCGCGAGCGCGCCGACCTGCCCACTCAGCCAGTAGTGCGAGTGCACGAGGTCGAAGTAGCCAGGTTCGTGCTGCGCCTCCACGCGCAGGACGCCGGACGCGAACGGACACAGCAACGACGGCAGGTCTTCCTTGGCCATCGGCTCGAATGGACCCGCTGCGATGTTGCGCACGAGCACGCCAGGGGCGAGATTGACCGAGGCCGGAACGGCACCGGACGTGGCGCGCGTGAAGATCTCGACCTCGACACCCAGCTCGGCGAGTCGCCGGGCGGTCTCGACGATGTAGACGTTCATGCCGCCCGCGTCCCCGGTGCCGGGTTGATCAAGCGGAGAAGTGTGAACGCTGAGCATGGCCACACGTGACGGTGCCAACCGCCGCAGGACGCCCACGCGCCATCCCTTCGTCGTCGTTCCCTGTTGGGGAGACCGTTGCGGCCACTCGGATGCCGCCGGGCCCCAGGACGTTGAACCGTCAACAATCCTGCCGCATTCCACCGAACCCAGCCAATCGAGCCCCCTGAGCGTGCCGCCGCCCAGGCACCGCTGCGAGCGCCGG
>DASUFV010000354.1:0-15649 GCA_036274415.1 Actinomycetes bacterium | reverse complement strand
CTGCGCGGATTCGCCGGGTTCTTGCGCGCGCAAGAACAGGGTGCCTGGCTACATGCCCGGCACGACTCCTTGGCCGACCGCAGGATCCTCCTGCTGGGCGTGGGCTCCGTGGGTTCGGCGATCGCGCGGCGGCTGGAGCCGTTCGAGGTCGAACTGACCAAGGTGGGACGCACTGCGCGCGACGGCGTCCGCGTGGTTGCAGACCTGCCACAGCTGCTTCCGGACGCCGAAGTGGTCATCCTCGCGGTGCCTTATTCGGCTGAGACCCACCGACTGGTGGATGCGAACTTCCTTTCGGCGCTCCCGGACGGTGCCCTGGTCGTCAATGTGTCGCGTGGCTCGGTCGTTGACACCGACGCGCTGATCGCCGAGCTCGAGTCAGGACGCCTGCGCGCAGCTCTCGACGTCACAGATCCTGAGCCGCTGCCCCCTGATCACCCGTTGTGGCGTGTCCCGAATGTCGTGATCTCGCCGCATGTCGGTGGTGACACGACCGCGTTTCTGCCCCGTGCATGGCGCCTGCTGCAACGGCAAGTAGATGCGTTCGCAAGTGGCGCGCGGTTGCAGAACGTGGTCGCATCGTGAATGCAAACCTTTGACCGATCGGGGTTGAGGTGTCGGGTGACATCGCGACAGACTGACCGGGCGAACACGCGCACCCAACGGGTCAGGCTGAACACAGGCTGAACAGGTCGGGCTGAAAGGTCAGACTGAGATCAGGCGGGGAGGGTTGGCATGAGCCAGGTGATGCTGGCAGTCGGAACGAAGAAGGGACTGTTCCTCGGGTGGTCGACCGATCGCCTGTCGTGGGAATGGGAAGGTCCTCACCAGCCGATGGCGGCAGTTGCTGCAGTGGCTATCGACTCTCGACGAACTCCGCCGCGGCTCTTGGTGGGCGGTCGCAACGAACACTTCGGCCCAGCAGTCTTCACGTCGGACGACTTGGGTACGTCGTGGCGTGAGAACGCCAACGGATCGCCCGCCTTTCCGCCGGACGCCGGCGCCGACGTCGAGCAGATCTGGCAGCTACAGCCGGGGCCACCTTCGCGTCCGGACGAGATGTGGGCAGGCGTCGAGCCGTCCGCGTTGTTCCGCTCCGACGACGGCGGCGAGACGTTCACGCTGGTCCAGGCCCTCTGGGACCACCCGCACCGTCCCGACTGGCAGCCAGGAGCCGGTGGCCAGTGCCTGCACACCGTGCTTCCCCATCCGTCCGACGCGAATCGGGTGCTCGTCGCGATGTCGACCGGTGGCGTCTACGTCTCCGATGACGCTGGAGAGTCGTGGCGTGCCTCCAACACGGGAGTGGCGGCGCCATTCATGCCCGATCCGCACCCGGAGTTCGGTCAGTGCGTGCACAAAGTCGTGCGTGACACCGAGAACCCCGACATGTTGATGCTGCAGAACCACGGAGGCGTGTACCGCAGTGAAGACGGTGGCGCGACGTGGCAGGAGAGCGAAGAAGGTCTGCCGGCGAACTTCGGCTTCGGCATGACGCGGACACCGGGCAGCGACGGCGCGTTCTACGCGTTCCCGTTGTCTGCCGACGTGAACCGCTTCCCGGTCGACGGTCGCGCTGGTGTGTACCGAAGTGTCGACGGCGGACGTGCGTGGAGTGATGTTTCGAAAGGACTTCCCGAGGCGGGCTTTCACACGATCGTGCTGCGCGACGCGATGACGACCGACAACGCGCAACCATCGGGTGTCTACTTCGGAACCCGGTCCGGAGAGGTTTGGGGGAGCATCGACGGTGGCGGTTCGTGGGAACAGCTCGTCACCCACCTGCCTGACGTGTTGTGCGTGCGCGCTGCCGTCGTCGACGCCAACAGCCGAGGGTGAGCGCCCCGGTGGCTACACGCATCACGCTGGAACTGCCGTCAGTGCTCGCCGACGTCGCGGGTGGACGCCGTTCACTTGCAGTTGAGCTCGACGGCGACAAGCCGACAGTCGCTGATCTGCTCGATCTCGTTGCGGGTACCTACCCGCACCTCGAGCGTCGGCTCCGCAGCGAGTCGGGCCAGATCCGCCGGCACGTGAACGTCTATGCCGATGGTCTGGACGTACGGGCCGTCTCAGGGATCGACACCGTGCTGCTGCACAATGCCGTCGTGATGGTCATTCCAGCGGTTTCTGGCGGCTGAGGTGTCGTCCGGTCCGCCGCGGACCGGTGTGGGCGAGGCACCTGCGCGTATCCGCACCTACCACGCGAGGCGAGGCAGGCTCAGGCCCGCGCACCACGCCGCTCTCAGCACGTTGCTGGTTGAGTGGTCGTTGGACGCCAGCGGCGACCCGATCGACCCCATGAGGGTCTTCGGACGCGAAGCCGACCTGGTGCTCGAAATCGGTTGCGGAATGGGTGACAGCACCCGTGTCCAAGCGCTGCGCGAGCCTGAGCGGGATGTCATCGCGGTCGACGTCCACACCCGCGGAATCGCCACGTTGCTCCGCGGCATCGAGCACGACGGGATCTCAAACGTTCGTGTCGTGATGGGGGACGCCGTCCGGTTCGTCGAGGAGCGTTTGAGGCCGGCGTCCCTGGCCGGCGCCCGGATCTACTTCCCCGACCCGTGGCCCAAGGCTCGGCATGCCAAACGTCGTCTCGTGCAACCCGCGTTCGTTGCGATGCTCTTCGATCGGTTGCGCCCTGGAGCCTTCATCCACTGCGCCACCGACTCCCCGTCGTATGCCGAGCAGATGCGCGAGGGGTTCAGCGCTCATTCCGGGCTCAGCGTCCACCCCGCGTTGCCGAACAATGTCTTTCGGCCGGTGACGAAGTACGAACGACGCGCACGCAGGCTCGGGCACCCGGTCGAGGACGTGTGGGTGACGCGTACCCTCTCTCCATGAGTCAGCAGGGGCCGAAGGGTCAGCAGGGCGAGTCAGATCTCAAGCCGCGCAGCCGCGATGTCACCGACGGCATGGAGCGCGCTCCGAACCGCGCGATGCTGCGGGCGGTCGGGTTCACCGACGACGACTGGAACAAGCCGCAGATCGGTATCGCGTCCAGCTGGAACGAGATCACGCCGTGCAACCTGTCGCTGAAGCGGCTCGCCCTCAAGGCGAAAGAGGGAGTCTTCGCCGCGGGCGGTCACCCTCTGGAGTTCGGCACGATCTCGGTCTCGGACGGCATCTCGATGGGCCACGAAGGAATGCGCGCGTCCCTGGTGAGCCGCGAGGTGATCGCGGACTCCGTTGAGACCGTCGTGCACGCGGAGCGGCTCGACGCGTCTGTCACCTTTGCCGGGTGTGACAAGTCGTTGCCCGGCATGCTGATGGCGGCAGCCCGGCTCGACCTGGCGAACGTGTTCGTGTACGCCGGATCGATCCTTCCGGGACGGCTGGGTGAGAAGGACGTCACCATCCAGGACGCCTTCGAGGGTGTCGGGGCTTGCGCACTCGGTCGCATCACCCGCGATGAGCTCGACGAGATCGAACGGCAGGCGTGCCCGGGTGAGGGCGCCTGCGGTGGCATGTTCACCGCCAACACGATGGCGAGCGTCGGCGAGGCGCTGGGAATGTCGCTCCCTGGCAGCGCCGCTCCGCCGGCGGTCGACCGTCGGCGCGACGAATACGCATTCCGCTCGGGAGAAGCAGTCGTCGAGCTGCTGCGGCTCGGCATCACCGCGCGCGACATCCTCACGATGCAGGCGTTCGAGAACGCGATCGCGGTTGTCATGGCACTCGGTGGTTCGACGAACGCCGTGCTGCACCTGTTGGCGATCGCCCGCGAGGCAGAGGTGCCGCTCACCATCGACGACTTCAACCGAGTGGGCGAGCGCACCCCACACCTCGCCGACGTCAAGCCGTTCGGTCGCTACGTGATGAACGACATCGATCGCATCGGTGGCGTCCCAGTTGTGATGCGCGAGCTGCTGGACGCGGGCCTGCTGCACGGAGATGCGCTCACCGTCACAGGCAAGACCGTCGCTCAGAACCTCGACGAGCTGGCGCCTCCAGCACCGGACGGCACCATCCTGCGTCCGGTGTCGAACCCTCTGCATCCCACTGGTGGCCTGGCCATCCTCAAGGGCTCACTGGCTCCTGAGGGCGCCGTCATCAAGGCGGCGAGCATCGAGGAGCCGGTGTTCGAAGGCACTGCGAAAGTCTTCGACGACGAGAAGGACGCCATGGCGGCGGTGACTCAGGGGCGCATCGAGGCAGGTGACGTCGTGGTCATCCGTTACGAGGGCCCCAAGGGTGGCCCCGGGATGCGCGAGATGTTGGCCGTCACCGCGGCCATCAAGGGTGCTGGGCTCGGCAAAGACGTCATGCTCGTCACAGACGGGCGGTTCTCTGGCGCGACTGCTGGGTTCTGCATCGGGCACGTGGCTCCCGAAGCGCCACACGGTGGGCCCATCGCCCTGGTGCGCGACGGAGACCAGATCCGGCTCGACATGGCGTCGAAGACCCTGGACCTGCTCGTGGACGCCGACGAGCTCGAGCGCCGGCGCGACGGGTGGAAGCCGAACGAGCCGCGCTACACCAAAGGTGTGCTCGGCAAGTACGCCCGGCTCGTCGGTTCCGCCGCCGAGGGAGCCGTCTGCGGCTAGCCAGCGGCCGACGAGAACAGTGCACGCGCAGAGGCAAAGTGGCTCCAGTGGCTCGGAACTGGCGTTTCCGGACCGTTTCGCGCGCCCAAACCGTCAGTTCGCAGCCACCGGACGCCGCAGGCGCCAGTTGCGAGCCGGAACGCAGCACCACTGTTCGCGCCACGTCCGCATGGTGAGACGAGCGAGGTCAGTACTTGACCGATCAAGCGCGAGACCGCACCCTTGGGGGGTGCAGCGAATCCTCGTAGTTCGGTGGCGCGCGGCCCACGCCTAGTGGACAACCGCCCGGCACGAGCTGCGCGCACCCCTCACCCAGTCGGGAGAGGGGTTTTTTGTTGGGTCGATGGGACTGAGTGGAACAGGAGAGGGAGATGAGCCAGTCCGAGGGACAGCTCACGGGAGCCGAGAGCCTGGTGCGGGCGCTGCAGGACGTAGGGGCCGACACCATCTTCGGTATTCCCGGCGGTGCGATCCTGCCGGCCTATGACCCGCTGTTCGACTCCGAGCTGCGCCACATCCTGGTGCGCCACGAGCAGGGCGCTGGGCACGCGGCCGAGGGCTACGCCATGGCGACCGGACGCACCGGTGTCTGCATGGCGACGTCCGGGCCCGGTGCGACGAACCTAGTCACGCCGATCGCCAACGCCTACATGGACTCCACGCCCATCGTGGCGATCACTGGGCAGGTGCCGAGCGCGGCGATCGGAACCGACGCGTTCCAGGAAGCGGACATTCGCGGCATCACGATGCCGATCACCAAGCACAACTTCCTCGTGACCGACCCTCGGCTGATCCCGCAGACCATCGCCGAGGCGTTCCACATCGCCGGAACGGGTCGCAAGGGCCCGGTTCTGGTTGACATCTCCAAGGACGCCCTACAGGCCAAGTCCGAGTACCGGTGGCCCGACGTCATCGATCTGCCGGGTTACCGGCCGGTGCTCAAGCCGCACGCGAAGCAGGTGCGTGAGACCGCCCGCTTGATGGTCGAGGCCAGGCGCCCGGTGCTGTATGTGGGTGGCGGTGTCATCGCCGCGGGAGCATCACCCGACCTGCTCCGGCTTGCCGAGCTCACCGGCATCCCGGTCGTCACCACTTTGATGGCGCGAGGGGCGTTCCCCGACGGGCACGCACTGCACATGGGCATGCCGGGAATGCATGGGTCAGTTTCTGCAGTGGGCGCACTTCAGAAGGCCGATCTCATCCTTGCGTTGGGCGCCCGCTTCGACGACCGCGTCACGGGGCGGCTCGACAGCTTCGCGCCCGATGCCCTGATCGTGCACGCCGACATCGACCCGGCGGAGATCTCGAAGAACCGCACGGCCGATGTGCCGATCGTGGGCGATGCCAAAGAGGTCATCGCCGAGCTGATCGGCGCGGTTCGTGCTGAGCAGGAGGCCGGACGCGTCGGCGACTACGCCGCGTGGCGCGACACCCTCGAACGCATGAGGGACACGTATCCGCTCGGCTACACACCGCCCACGGACGGGTCACTGGCGCCGCAGTACGTCATCGAGCGGCTTGGTGCGATCGCTGGAACGGACGCTCTCTACACAGCAGGCGTTGGTCAGCACCAGATGTGGGCTGCGCAGTTCGTGAAGTACACCCAGCCAGGCACGTGGCTGAACTCCGGCGGGCTCGGCACGATGGGCTTCGCACTCCCAGCGGCAATGGGAGCCAAGGTCGGCCGGCCCGACAAGACCGTGTGGGCCATCGACGGTGACGGATGCTTCCAGATGACCAACCAGGAGCTCGCCACCTGCGCCATCAACGACATCCCGATCAAGGTCGCGGTCATCAACAACAGCAGTCTCGGGATGGTGCGCCAGTGGCAGACCCTCTTCTACAACGAGCGCTACTCCAACACCGACCTGCATTCGGTGCGCATCCCTGACTTCGCCAAGTTGGCGGAGGCGTACGGGTGTGCCGGGCTCCGGTGCGAGACGGCGTCCGACGTGGACGCCACCATCGAGAAGGCGATGCAGATCGATGACCGTCCGGTGGTGGTCGACTTCGTGGTGCACAAGGACGCCATGGTCTGGCCGATGGTGGCAGCGGGAACAAGCAACGACGACATCAAGATCGCGCGCGACATGGCGCCCGACTGGGACAAGGACGAACTCTGATGAGCAGACATACGCTTTCGGTCCTGGTCGAGGACCAGCCCGGTGTCCTCGCGAGGATCGCATCGTTGTTCTCCCGGCGCGGGTTCAACATCGAGTCGTTGGCGGTCGGCCCCACCGAGCACCCGGGCATGTCGCGCATGACCATCGCGGTGAGCGTCGACGACTTGCCACTCGAGCAGGTGACCAAACAGCTCAACAAGCTGGTCAACGTGCTGAAGATCGTCGAGCTCGACCCAGCAATATCGGTGCAGCGCGAACTGCTGCTCGTCAAGGTGCGGGCTGACGCAGAGTCGCGGTCACAGGTACTCGAGACCGTGCAGCTCTTCCGCGCGAAGGTGGTCGACGTGTCGCCGGAGTCGGTCGTCATCGAGGCGACCGGCAACGCGGAGAAGCTCGAGGCGCTGTTGCGTGTGCTGGAGCCGTTCGGCATCAAGGAGCTCGTGCAATCGGGCATGGTCGCCGTCGGACGCGGGCCGCGGTCGATCACCGACCGAGCGCTACGGGCTGCCGAGCGCAGCGCCTGACCGTTCCACCCAACGAATCCGGGGAGTCGGCGGGCCGGTATCTTGCCGGTGCTCAACGCCAGTGCTCAATGCCGGCGCTCCAGCCCCGAAGAAGGGACCCCTCGTGGCCGAGCTGTTCTACGAAGACGACGCAGATCTGACGATCATCGCCGACAAGAAGGTCGCCGTGATCGGATACGGCAGCCAAGGGCATGCCCACGCCCAGAACCTGCGCGACTCCGGCGTTGACGTTCGCGTTGGCCTGCGCGAAGGCTCGAGCAGCCGCGCCAAGGCTGAGGCGGACGGTCTGCGGGTCGTGTCACCGTCAGAGGCGGCGTCCGAAGCTGACGTGATCATGATCCTGGCGCCCGACCACGTACAGCGCATGGTGTACGCCGATGACATCGCGCCGCATCTCACCGCAGGCAAGGCGTTGTTCTTCGGGCACGGCTTCAACATCCGCTTCGGCTACATCAAACCTCCTGCTGACGTCGATGTGTGCATGGTCGCGCCGAAGGGTCCTGGTCACCTGGTGAGGCGTGAGTACAACGACGGTCGAGGCGTGCCGGTGATCGTCGCGGTCGAGCAGGACGCCACGGGCACCGCGTGGGCACTCGCGCTGTCGTACGCCAAGGCGATCGGTGGACTGCGCGCCGGTGGCATCAAGACGACGTTCACCGAAGAAGCCGAGACCGACCTGTTCGGTGAGCAGGCGGTGCTCTGCGGAGGCGCGTCCCAACTGGTGCAGTACGGGTTCGAGACGCTCATCGAGGCCGGATACCAGCCTGAGGTCGCCTACTTCGAATGCCTGCACGAGCTGAAGCTGATCGTCGACCTTATGTACGAGGGAGGCATCGCCAAGCAGCGCTGGTCGGTGTCGGACACCGCCGAATACGGCGACTACGTCTCTGGGCCACGCGTCATCGACCCGAGCGTCAAGCAGAACATGAAGGCGGTGCTTGCCGACATCCAATCGGGCGCGTTCGCCGCGCGGTTCATCGCTGACCAGGACGCAGGTGCGCCGGAGTTCAAGGCGCTCCGGGCTCAGGGTGAGAAGCACCCGATCGAAGCTGTGGGTCGAGAGCTGCGCAAGATGATGCCGTGGATCGAGTCGAAGGACTCCGACTACACCGAGGGCACCGCAGCCAGGTGACCGCAGCCAAACCCATCGTCCTCATCGCCGAGGAGCTGTCGCCGGCGACAATCGGGGCGCTCGGCCCCGACTTCGAGATTCGCCACTGCAACGGGGCGGACCGTGGCGAGCTGCTGGCCGCGGTAAGAGAAGCGGACGCGCTCCTCGTTCGCAGTGCCACGCAAGTCGACGCCGAAGTGCTGGCCGCAGCGAGCCGCCTCAAGGTCGTGGCAAGGGCTGGCGTCGGGCTCGACAACGTCGATGTCCCTGCTGCGACGCAGGCCGGTGTCATGGTCGTCAACGCGCCGACGTCCAACATCGTGAGCGCCGCCGAGCTTGCTGTTGCGCTGCTGCTCGCCGCGGCACGCAACATCGCGCCCGCGAATGCGGCCCTCAAGAACGGCGAGTGGAAGCGCTCGAAGTACACCGGTGTCGAGGTGTACGAGAAGACCGTCGGTGTGGTGGGGCTGGGGCGGATCGGCGTGCTTGCGGCGCAGCGACTGATGGCGTTCGGCACTCGCGTCATCGCGTACGACCCGTACGTGCAGCCAGGACGTGCTGCGCAGCTGGGCATCTCGCTCGTCGACCTCGACACACTCTTGACCGAGAGCGACTTCATCACCATCCACCTGCCGAAGTCTCCAGAAACGATCGGCCTGATCGGGGACGCCGAGCTGCGCAAGGTGAAGCCTTCGGTCATCCTCGTCAACGCCGCACGCGGAGGCATCGTCGACGAGCAGGCGCTCGCTTCGGCCGTCGCCGACGGACGCGTGTTGGCCGCCGGCGTCGATGTGTTCGCGCAAGAGCCATGCACCGATTCGCCTTTGTTCGAGCACGAGCGTGTTGTCGTCACTCCCCATCTAGGAGCCAGCACACACGAGGCTCAGGAGAAAGCCGGAGTCGCGGTGGCTCGGTCGGTGCGTCTGGCGTTGGCCGGCGAGCTCGTGCCTGACGCGGTGAACGTGGAAGGTGGCGTGATCGACGAGGACGTCCGCCCGTTCATCCCACTCGCGGAGCGGCTCGGACGAATCTTCACCGGGTTGGCTGGCGGCGCGCCCGAGGGCCTGACGATCGAGGTTCGCGGCGAGATCGCGAACACGGACGTCAAAGTGCTAGAGCTTGCCGCACTGAAGGGTGCGTTCGCGCCGGTCGTCGACGACCAGGTGTCGTACGTGAACGCACCGGTGCTGGCGTCCGAACGCGGTGTCTCGGTGAACCTTGTGACCGATCCGCTGAGCCCTGACCACCGCAACGCCGTCACTGTGCGCGGTGCTCTCGCCGACGGTCGCCAGCTTTCGGTCGGTGGGACGCTGACCGGCCCGAAGCACGTCGAGAAGGTGGTCGAGATCGACGGGTACGACGTCGATCTGCAGCCTGCCGAGCACATGGCGTTCTTCCGCTACCACGACCGTCCTGGAGTCGTGGGCGAGCTGGGACGCATCCTGGGAGAGCACGGCGTCAACATCGCCGGTATGCAAGTGAGCCGTGACCAACAGGGTGGTCACGCGCTGATCGCCATGACAGTCGACTCCCCGATCGAACCGGACGCGCTTCAGGAGATCGTCGAGGCCATCGGTGCCCACGAAGGGCGTGCGCTCGACCTGGAGTAGGGCCTCGTACCCTTTACCGCATGCCACGTACGGTCAAGCTCGCTGTCATTCCTGGTGACGGAATCGGTCCTGAGGTCGTTGCAGAGGGGCTGAAGGTCCTCGATGCAGTGGCAGAGCGGCACGACGTCACGTTCGACCGCACGAGCTATGACCTTGGTGCGCAGCGGTGGCACCGCACCGGTGAGACGCTTCCGGACTCCGTCCTCGAAGAGGTGCGCGCACACGACGCCATCCTGTTGGGCGCAGTCGGCGACCCCACGGTTCCCAGCGGGGTGCTGGAGCGCGGGCTCCTGTTGAAGCTGCGGTTCGCGCTCGACCACCACGTGAACCTGCGTCCCGTCCGTCTGTACCCGGGAGTGACGACGCCGCTCGCCGGCAAAGAGCCCAGTGACATCGACATGGTCGTCGTCCGTGAGGGAACCGAAGGCCCGTACGTCGGGTCCGGAGGGTTTCTGCGCAAGGGCACACCGCACGAGGTGGCAACAGAGGAGAGCCTGAACACGGCCTATGGCGTCGAACGCGTCGTCCGCGATGCGTTCGGTCGAGCGGTACGCCGCCCACGCCAGCACGTCACGCTGGTCCACAAGAACAACGTGCTGACGCACGCCGGAGATCTGTGGACGCGAACGTTCGAGCGTGTGGCAGCCGACTTCCCTGACGTCGCTACGGAGTACCTGCACGTGGACGCCGCATCGATGTTCTTGGTGACGAACCCCGAACGATTCGACGTTGTCGTGACCGACAACCTCTTCGGCGACATCATCACCGACATCGGCGCGGCGATCGCTGGAGGGATCGGACGCGCAGCGTCCGGCAATCTCGACGTGAGTGGTCGCAACCCGAGCATGTTCGAGCCGGTGCACGGCTCCGCACCAGACATCGCCGGGCAGCAGAAGGCCGATCCCACCGCGACGGTCCTGTCGGTGGCGATGCTGCTGGACCACCTGGGCCTCGACAAGGCGGCGTCAGAGGTGGAGCAAGTCGTCTCAGACGACCTCGCGGCGCGCGGGAACGGCGTACGCTCGACGGCAGAGATCGGCGACGACCTGGCGGCAGCCGTGGAGGCCGGCAAGTCACCCTGATCCGATCCCAGTCGGTTGGCCCACGCGACCGCCATCGGTGGAGAGGTACCGTTTCGTTTCATGTCCAGCGAGTCCAACGAGTCCAGCGAGGTGCAGATCTCGCGCAAGCCGACGTCCCAGCCGCTGCCTGACGCGCAGCGCGAGGCCATCTTGGCCACACCCGGATTCGGTCGGTTCTTCACTGATCACATGGTCACGATCGAGTGGACAGAGGGTCGCGGTTGGCACGACGCGCAGCTGGTTCCCTACGGGCCGATCGAGCTTGACCCGGCGACCATGTCGTTGCACTACGGGCAGGAGATCTTCGAGGGGCTGAAGGCGTACCGAATGGCGGACGGCTCCATCGGCACGTTTCGGCCTGAGATGAACGCCAGGCGCTTTCAGCGTTCGGCCCGAAGGCTGGCAATGCCAGAGTTGCCCACGCGCCTGTTCATCGAGGCGATCGAGACGTTGGTCGACCAAGACCGCGACTGGGTGCCTGCACACGACGAGACCAGCCTGTACCTGCGCCCCTTCATGTTCTCGACAGAGGTCGGGCTGGGTGTGAAGCCTGCCAGCTCGTACCTGTTCATGCTCATCGCCTCACCGGCTGGTGCGTACTTCCACGGCGGCATCAAACCGGTGTCGGTCTGGCTCTCGACCGAGTACGTCCGCGCCGCACCAGGCGGGACGGGTGAGGCGAAGTGCGCCGGAAACTACGCCGCGAGTCTGGTGGCGCAAGCGCAAGCGGCTGCCGAAGGCTGCGACCAGGTGGTGTGGCTCGATGCCGCTCAGCACCAGTGGATCGAAGAGATGGGCGGCATGAACCTCTACTTCGTCTACGGCTCGGGCGACAATGCGCGCCTCGTCACTCCGGAGCTGACGGGAGCACTGTTGCCAGGGGTGACCCGTGACTCGATCCTGCAGGTCGCGTCCGACCTTGGGATCGATGCGCAGGAAGAGCGGATCAGTGTCGATGACTGGCGCGAAGGCAACGCCAGCGGCGCGATCACTGAGGTGTTTGCGTGCGGAACCGCGGCGGTCATCACGCCCGTGGGTCAGGTGAAGTGGCATGCAGGTGGGTGGTCGGTCGGCGACGGCGATCCCGGCCCGCTCACGATGAAGCTGCGTGAGCATCTGCTCGACATCCAGCGGGGTCGCCGACCGGACACGCACGGATGGATGCACCAGCTCGTTGGTGCGTGAAAACGCTCAGCCGCAGTAGTCCTGGATCGCGTCGACGGCCATCTGGCCGCGAACGGCGTAGCCGGCGCTTGACGGGTGCACGTCGGCCCCGCTGAACCATTCCTGGTGCAGCAGCGAGGTGTCGTGCCAGGGGATCAGGTGCAAATTGGGATTCTCTGCGGCGATGTCGTTGAGTGAGGTGTTGATTGCCTCGTCGGTGTCGACCCGCCACACGTCGAACCACACGACGCACCGGTCGGGACCGGCCAGGTCCATGATCGATCTCGCGAGTGGCTCGAACTCCTCGACGTTGTCGTTCGTGCCCAGGCTGACCACCCAAATGGGCGCTGATCCGCTGGCATACGCCTCGAGCAGGGAGAGGCTTGTCGCGCTGCCTCGACCCTCCGCTGCATCAACGGTGAGCGGTCGCTCGCCGAGCCCTGCGTCGACGTACGGCGCGATGCCGACGGCGAGCGAGTCTCCGAGCAGTAAAACGGCATCGTCACCGTCGGTGGGCGGTGCAGCAGCGACTGACGGGATGGCGATCCGGTTCCGCGCTTCGGCAGACCTGCTCTCGGCGCTTTCGGTGCCAGATGGTGTGGGTGCGGATGCCACCATGACCGGCTCGCCGGACGTCGAACTCGGTTCGGATAGCCACCATGCAGCACCGACGGCGAGAGCGCCAACGGCCAACCCGACACCACCAGCAACGACGGCGGTGAGGCCTCGATGGCGTGCAGGAGCCCGATGGCGGTTGTGGTCCATGTGGCTCCGGATTCTTAGGTCGTCGCGTCGTCGTGTCCGTCAAAGGCGGTCGTCGAAGGCGCCACGTGAGTGTAGGCGAGGGGTGTGCCACACTGTCCTCGTGGCACACGTCAGCCTCGTCATTATCGCCTAGCGCAGCGGTCTTACCCGCTGCGCTGACCTCTCGCACTTGCGGGGGGTCTTTTTATTGGAGGTACCCGTGAATCCCCGGACGCAACCGGCCGATGGCTTTCACGTCTACGACACGACACTGCGCGACGGTGCACAGCGTGAGGGCATCTCGTACTCGGTCGCCGACAAGCTCGCGGTGTCACGACTCCTGGACGAGCTCGGTGTCGGATTCATAGAAGGTGGGTGGCCCGGTGCCCTACCGAAGGACACCGAGTTCTTCGCGCGTGCAACGGACGAGCTCGACCTGACCACGGCTCAGTTGGTCGCGTTCGGTGCCACCCGACGGGCGGACATCAAGGTGCACGACGACCCGCAGGTTCAGGCGCTGCTGGACGCCCGAACGCCGGCAATCACCCTCGTGGCCAAGTCCGACGTCCGACACGTCACCGATGCGTTGCGGACGACCCTTGACGAGAACGTCGCAATGGTGCGTGACACGGTCGAGTACCTGGTGGCTGAGGGCCGGCGCGTGTTCCTCGACCTCGAGCACTTCTTCGACGGGTACGCCCATGATCGTGACTACGGGCTGCGCGTCCTCGAGGCGGGAGTCGCTGCTGGCGCCGAGGTTGCGGTCCTGTGCGATACCAACGGCGGGATGCTCCCACTCGGGATCCATCGAGTCGTGTCTGAGGTGATGGAGCGCAGCGGAGGGGCCCGGCTCGGTATCCACTGCCAGGACGACACTGGGTGTGCGGTGGCCAACACCGTGGCTGCTGTCCAGGCCGGCGCCACCCATGCTCAGTGCACCGCAAACGGGTACGGAGAGCGCACCGGAAACGCCGATCTGTTCGCGGTGCTCGGCAATCTCGAAACCAAGCTCGACATGCGCGTGCTTCCCGAGGGTCGCCTCCAGGACTTGGTGCGCGTCTCTCACGCACTCGCTGAGATCGCCAACATTGCTCCTGATACGCACCAGCCGTACGTCGGAGTGTCGGCCTTCGCGCACAAGGCAGGTCTGCACGCGAGCGCGATCAAGGTGTCGCCAGACTTGTACAACCACCTTGACCCGAGCGTCGTCGGAAACGACATGCGCGTACTCGTGACGGAGATGGCAGGCCGCGCGTCGGTGGAACTCAAGGGCAAAGAGCTCGGGTACGACCTCACCGATGACAGGTCGTCGCTCGCTTCCCTTGTCGAACGAGTGAAGGACCTCGAGGCGACGGGCTACTCGTTCGAAGCGGCGGACGCGTCGTTCGAGTTGCTCTTGCGCGAGGTGACCGAGGGGTCCCGACCCCGATACTTCACGGTCGAGTCGTGGCGGACGATCATCGAACAGCGCCCGGATGGCGAGATCGTCAGCGAGGCAACGGTCAAGGTGCGGGCAGGCGACCAGAGGATCGTGGCCACCGGTGAGGGGAACGGCCCGGTCAACTCCCTCGACAACGCGCTGCGCCAGGGGCTGGGGCAGATCTTCCCCGAGTTGGGCACCCTCGAGCTGGTCGACTACAAGGTGAGGATATTGGAAGGCAGCGAGGGAACCGGCGCTGTCACGCGGGTCCTCGTGGAGTCGAGCGACGGCAAGGGGGAGTGGGACACGATCGGCGTGCACGAGAACGTGATCGCTGCCTCGTGGATGGCACTGGAGGATGCGATCACCTACGGGTTGCTGCGCTCCGGACGACCTCCGAGCTCGTAGTCATAACCCGGGGCCGGTGCGCGTTACGATGCCTCGGATGCTCCGCAGTGGATCCCTCGCCCCGCCGTCACGGCAGGAGTCCCTGGAGTCCCACGGCAACAACAACGGGCCAACCGGTCAGCACACGGCTCCGCAGACTGCTCCGCGATCGAGCGGTGGCTTCCCCAAAGCGCTGCCCTACCTTCCCGGGTTGGACGGAATCCGAGCAGTGGCTGTTGTCGCGGTGCTGCTCTTCCACCTTCCAGCTCGGCTGCTGCCCGGAGGTTTCCTCGGCGTCGACGTCTTCTTCGTCCTCTCCGGGTTTCTGATCACCACACTTCTACTGGCCGAGCTCGAGGCCACCGGCCGTGTGCGGTTCGGGGACTTCTATCGACGGCGCGCCCGTCGACTGCTGCCAGCGTTGATCGCAGTCCTGCTCGTATCAACGGTGCTCGTGCTCACCGTTGCACGAGACGCCGCATCGGTTTTTCGGCAGGACGCCATTGCGGCGCTTACGTACACCACGAACTGGTGGTACATCTTCGACGCACGTACGTACTTCGAATTGCTCGGACGACCACCACTGCTTCAGCACCTGTGGTCACTCGGCATCGAAGAGCAGTTCTACCTCGTGTGGCCGACCGTCTGCTTCTTGGTGTGGCGGCGTTGGCGCAGACGCGGTGTCGGCATCGTCGCCTTGACCGGCGCAGTCGTCGGAACGGTGTGGATGACGGCGCTCGGTGTGACGCAAGGACCGCTCGATCCGACCAACACCGCACGTCTCTACTTCGGTGCAGACACGCACGCGATGACTGTTCTTGCGGGTGCGGCGCTCGCAGTGGTGTGGCGTCCGAGCAGACTGCCCCTTCGCATTCCCACATCGGCACAGGTGTCGCTGATCGTGGCGGGCGCCTTCTCGCTGCTGGGTCTCTCG
>DASUFV010000353.1:0-5488 GCA_036274415.1 Actinomycetes bacterium | reverse complement strand
AGGAGCAGCTGCCAATGATCCTCGGCACCGACGCGTCCGGAATCGACGAAGAGGGCACCCCCGTCGTCGTTCACGCGGTGATCGGCGATCCAGCGCGCGGCGGGGGCGACGAGACGCTCGACCCGAAACGCTCGCTGCTGTCGGAGGTCTACAACGGAACGCTCGCGGAGCGTGTGGCGGTGCCACGGCGCAATCTCGTGCCGAAGCCCGTGGGGTTCTCGTTCGAGCAGGCCGCGTGTCTGCCGACGGCCTGGCTCACGGCGTACCGCATGCTCACGACGCGTGGTCAGCTGAAGGAACGCGAAACGGTGTTGGTGCAAGGGGCCGGGGGCGGCGTCTCGACTGCGCTGATACCACTCGCGAAGGCGATGGGCCTGCGGGTGTGGGCCACGAGCCGGGATGCGGACAAGCGCGAGCAGGCGCTCGGACTTGGCGCCGACCAGGCGTTCGATTCGGGCGAGCGACTGCCCGAGCGGGTGGACGCGGTGATGGAGTCGGTCGGTGCTGCGACATGGAGGCATTCGCTGAAGTCGCTGCGTCCCGGTGGACGCGTCGTGGTGTGCGGTGCGACGTCCGGCCCCAATCCGCCGGCCGACCTGGCGCGGCTCTTCTTCCTGCAGCTGTCGATCATCGGGTCGACCATGGGCACCCGCGACGAGCTGGACGCGCTGCTTGGCTTCTGCGACGAACACTCCCTGGCGCCCGTCATCGACGCCACCTATCCGCTCGCCGAGGCCGACCGCGCGCTGGCCCAACTCGCATCAGGCGCGACCTTCGGAAAGATCGTCGTCACCGCCTAGATGGAGCGGTCGGGCGTCCGATCGACCCCATTGGGCGCAACCCGCCCCACCCCTGTTGGGTGCAACGACGCGTTCCCTCCAAATGACGGAACTTTCGCAACATCATCCGTCAGCATCGTCAGTCAGCGGGCCCGGTCCCGTTGTTCTCTTTCGATGTCTCGCCCTTTGGATCGACGAGCGGAGGGATCGTCACCAAGCGCTGCCGCCAGGGCTCGGCGAAATCTCCCTCGCGATCGACGACGACGAGCGGAAACGCGTTGGGGTACTCGACACCAAAGCGGTCACGAGGTTCCACGATCAATCGCGAGGGAACGTCCGGGTTGTTGACCGTGATGGGGTTCCCGTCCTGGTCGTAAAGCCTCACTTCGGACAACGGCTTGCCGTTGGCACCGAACACAGCGATGTTGCGGATCGGGGCGCCGTTGTGACGAAGACCTGACGTTGGTACGAAGCGGTAGCCCGACGACGGTTCGCTGATCGAATCGCTCGCTGCGAGCAGCGCCAGCCCCGACAACGCGAGGATTGCGACGTTGGCCATCACCACCACGACGCGCGCCATCTTGCCCGCCACACGACGCCCCACCGCCACGGACAAAGCGATCGCGCCAAGGAGCAGGACCATGCTCACGGGATAGTCGAAGCCACCCAAGAGCGGAAGCGGGACAAGCGGCCCCCACCACGTCAACCCGGGCTCTCCGTTCATCAGCACCGCGAGAGCGACGAGCGCCAGGAAGCCACGAAGCACCCACCAGCCTGGACGCAGTGTCGGCAGGAACTCCCCGATCGAGCGGATGTATCGGTGATCCCCTATGCGGTTGCTCGCCGTGCGCCACCATGCACGATCGCGGTTCCTCCCGATTGTCAGTCCCGCTGCCGTCACCAACTCCTCTGCGTAGGCCTGTGGCGTGCCAAGTCGCTCGACGAGGTCGCCGCCCTCACTGCTCACCTCGGCCAGGTGCTCGTTCACCTCCGCGAGGATCTCGTTGCGCTCGGCATCAGGCAGGTACCTGAGCTCGGACGCGACCTGGCGGTGGTACTCATCGCGGGTCAGTCCTTCGCCCAACACCAACGTGTCATTCATGCTGCTGACCCCTTCGTGAGTACCGCGTCCATCGTCTTGACGAATTGCTCCCACTGGGAGCGCGACTCGGTCAGCTGCGCCCGACCGATGTCGTTGAGGCCGTAGTACTTGCGGTGCGGTCCGGCGTCCGAAGCGACGACGTAGGACGTCAGCAGGCCGGCGTTGAACAGTCGGCGCAGGGTGCCGTAGACGGACGCCTCGGCGATGTCGTCGAGTCCCGCCTCGCGTAGCCGACGCACCACGTCGTAGCCGTAGCCGTCCTCCTGCTCGATCACTGCGAGCGCTGCCACATCGAGCACCCCCTTCAACAACTGCGTCGTATCCACTCCGTGCCTCCTTGCATGCGTGGCTCGCATACTACTACGCATAGCGCGGTACTACGCCAAGCGCACGCCGTTCTTGGCGCGGATGACTCTGTGAAAGTTCCGTCATATGGAGGGAACGCGTCGTTGCACCCAAATGAGGAGGGTGAGATGCACCCAAATGGCGTTGGACCCAAAGGAGGAAGGGGAGGAAGAGTTAGTGGGAGTGGTAGCGGACGCGGTGGCGCTGCTCTCGGTAGGAGTAGAGGGCTTGGCCGATTCCGGCGATGAGCAGTACCAGCAGCAGGCTGACCGAGGCGTATGCGGGGATCTGGGTTCCCACCGGGATCAGGCAGACCAGGACGATGACCAGCGCCAACCGCCACGGGTTCACCCCGCCGATGAGCCGCAGCCGTGCGGCCATGTGACCGAGGAGATACAACGCCGTGCCGCCGAACAGGCCCACCGAGGCGACGAGGTACAGCGGCTCGTCGACACCCAGCAGCGCCTTCTTCAAGCCCAACGCCACGAGGACGATGCCGAGCACCATGAAGAAGTGGATGTAGCTGTAGACGTCTCGGGCCATGGCGTTGCGCGCGGCGCCGGTCAGCCGACTCAGTGCGAGCTCGGCCGCGCGCGAGACCACGTCGAAGTAGATCCACCACAGACAAGCGACTAGCGCCAGACCCATCAGACTCGCGGTGACGGTGGTGAATGTCTGCTGTTCTTCGGACGCCGAAAGGCCCAGCGCCACAAGCGACTCGCCCAGAGCGATGATGATGATCAGGCCATGACGTTCGGCGAAGTGCGCTGGACGTACGTACCACCCTTGGGTGCCTGATACGAACGGCGCGCCCAGGGTCATCGCGAGCGCAACGCCCCACAAGATCGCTCGAAGTGGGCTCGGTTCGAGGAAGCCGGCGATGATCAGCAACACCGGGCCGCCCAGCACGCCGGGAGCGAGCAACACGACCGCGCGGTGCATCTCGGGACGATCCTTGGTGGCGACGAAGTACAACAACACGAACAACGCGGTCACGGCGAAAACCGAGCAACCGAACAGCACGCCGTCGGTGTCGAACGCATGCGGGATCGCCAGTGCCATGACGAGGCCGGCACCCATGGCGGCGAAGACAACGATGCGGGCCGGGATGATGTCGTCGACGCGCACGGCGTTGGTCAGCCAGGAATAGCCGACCCATGACCACCACACGACGAGGAGCAACGCAGTGCCGCGCACCAGGCCCGTCCATGTGAGGTCGTGGGCAAGTAGGTCTGTGACTTGGGTGAAGGCGAAGACGAACACCAGGTCAAAGAACAGCTCGAGTGGCGAGACGGTGTACTCGTCGTCAGGGGGTTCGTGAACGTGTTCTTCAGCAGTGTGATCGGTATCTGCCACGGGGAACATTGTGGTGGAATCTCGACGGATACGCTGCGGCGATGAGCACGTCATCGACAAACGCGTCACCGCAAGGGCACGGAACGGCTCCCGGCGGCAGTGCCGCGCCGTTGGACGCCGCCCTCGGCCTCACCAGGTCAGAGGACGACGGCGACTGGGCGGTCTTGCGGCTCGACCCGCGTGACATCGCGATCGGCGCGACCGACCCGGTCACTTACCTTCACGGCGGCGCGATCGCCACGTGCGTGGACACCGCGGCGTGGGAAGCCATCGCGCGCGTGAGCGGGGAGTCGTGGGTCGTTGCCGACATGCGGATCGACTTCATGCGGTTGGCACGCAACGAGGCACACCGCGTCCGGTCGACGGCGCGCAAGATCGGACGTGCGCAGGCCGTCGCGGACGTCGAGATCACTACGTGGGATGACGCCACGCGCATCGTCGCGCTCGGTCGCGTCTTGCTCGCGAAGGTTGGCTGACATGGCGCGCGAGCGCTACACGCACGGTCATCACGAAAGCGTTCTGCGCTCGCACGAGTGGCGCACCATCGCCAACTCGGCCGCGTACCTGGAGCCGCACCTGCGTCCAGGCGTTTCACTTCTCGACGTCGGTTGCGGACCCGGAACCATCACCGCCGAGTTCGCTGACCGCGTCGCACCGGATGGCTCGGTGCTGGGCATCGACGCGTCCAGCGACGTGATCGCGCTTGCCACCGAGAAGCAAGCACGTCCGAACCTGACGTTCGCAGTCGGCGACGTCTACGCGCTGGACGCGGCAGACGACAGTTACGACATCGTCCACGCGCACCAGGTGCTGCAGCACCTCGGCGACCCGGTCGCCGCACTGGTCGAGATGCGACGCGTGTGCCGTCCGGGCGGCGTCGTTGCAGTGCGCGAGGTCGACTACCCGACCACGGCGATCCATCCCGCGACGCCCGAGCTCGACGAATGGCTGCGACTGTTCTCCGCGGCGACCACCGAGAACGGCGGACACCCCGACGCAGGACGCCGCCTGCTGTCGTGGGTGCACGCTGCCGGATTCACCGATGTCACTCCAACCGCAAGTGCCTGGTGTTTCGCTACTCCAGAGGACCGCGCGTGGTGGGGCGGGATGTGGGCCGACCGCATCACTGAGTCCGCCCTCGCTGATCAAGCCGTCGCGGCTGGACGCGCCACGCGCGACGACCTGAATCGCATCGCAGACGCATGGCGCGCGTGGATGGCCGACGACGACGCCTGGTTTGGCGTCGTGCACGGGGAGGTCATCGCCCGCGCGTGACGCAGCAGCCGCCCGCCGAGGACGCCGGCGTCACCGTCACGCCGACGTGGGTGCTGCACGTCGACCTCGACCAGTTCATCGCTGCGGTTGAGATCCGGCGTGACCCGTCGCTGCGCGGACGTCCAGTCGTCGTCGGCGGAGACGGCGACCCGACTCGCCGGCGTCAGGTCGTGGCGACCGCGTCGTACGAAGCGCGCGCGTTCGGCGTCCACTCCGGGATGCCGCTGACGACGGCGCACCGCAAGTGCCCGGACGCGGTGTTCCTACCCTCTGATCGCGACGCGTACGACGCGGCGTCCGCAGAGGTGTGGGGCGTTGTCCGTGCACTGCCGGTCGTCACCGAGGTCTGGGGGTGGGACGAGGCGTTCGTTGGCACGGACGTCGATGACCCCGAGTCGTTTGGGCGAGAGATTCGCCGGACGGTGCAGGATCGCACCGGATTCACCTGCTGCGTCGGCATCGGAGACAACAAGCTGCGCGCGAAGATTGCGACCGGATTCGCCAAGGCGCCTGACGGCGCCATGCCGGAGGACGCCCAGGGCGTCTTTCGACTGACAAAGGCCAACTGGCTCGAGGTGATGGGCCACCGGCCGACTGATGCGCTGTGGGGTGTGGGTGCGAAGACGAGCGT
>DASUFV010000352.1:0-2935 GCA_036274415.1 Actinomycetes bacterium | reverse complement strand
TGACTTCAATGACCCCGGCGTCTCGTAGACGCGAGTGAGGGCGGGCTCAGAAGCAAGCTGAAGGTCAGACCCCACCGCACGGTCGAAGAACTCCGACAGCAAGGTCGCTGAGCTCTGAGATGCGCGTCCAAGATTCCGGTCGAGTTCGCTGGCTGCTTGCGCCGAGTCGCGGACGCCTACGTACAGCAGTCCCGACGCAGTCAGCGTCAGGACTGCACCGGTCAAGAGCGCGACCGTGCGCCACGAACCCCTCATACCTGGAGGTTCGGCCGAACGGGTGAACTCCTTGAGGGTTTACGCTTCATTGAGCCCGAGGAGTCGACCGGGCCTCGGGGTTTGTCGGAGGGACGATGTCGCGAGACAGGGACGTCGAACCCGATCCCTATCGCTACCGACTGGGGTGGGGCCCAGCAGCGCGCCTCAACGCCGCAAGCCGCATCAGGAACGCTATCGCCAACAACAGCGGGCTGCTGGCGGTCAGCGAAGCCGTGGCCGAGGAGATGCTCGACCTCTTCGTGGCCTACGCCGCCAGCATCACCCTGCTCGAGGAGGGCGGCTACCGGGAACTCGTGAACGTCGGTTACCTCGAACCTGGTGAACAGCGCTTCCCAGACGACCCGCCCTACGAAGTCGCCCGGTTCCCGCTCTCGACCAGGCTGCTCCTCGATGGCGGTGGTTACCTCAGCGCATCGCGGTCATCTGCGCTCTATCAAGAGTTTCAAGCGATGTGGCCGGGGCTACTTGACGGCAGCTTCCTCGGGGTCCCGGTCTTTGCCCACGGTGAGCTACGCGGTGAGCTCTACGTCGCACGTGCGGCCGGCGAACCGGCGTTCATCGATGAGGACGTCGATGCCGCGCGCGACCTCGCGACGTTGTACGGGGCAGTGCTGCCCGACCTGCTCACCGGCGAGCGCAGACCCTGACCTTCCAGCACTCATTCGCGGCGCTTTTGCCACCCGTGCGGTGGAAGAGTCACCGCGAATGGACCGCCGCGTCGGGCGAGCCGTCGCAAGGTCAAGAAGGGCCATCAGTGAGACCGGCAGCTCAACTCCCGGCCTCATCCGTCTCGACTACGGCCTCCACCCGCGACAACCTCCACTGCGTCGAGTCATCGAACAAGTGCGACCCGACCTGCTCGACGGAGCGCCATCCCCGGGCCGGGCGACTGAACCCATCCATCCGGCACCACGACCACGGGCCATTACCCCACCCAGTCAGTCGCAGGGTCCGGTTGAGCTGGCGAGCTCAGTCGCCGCAGGTCGCCCAAGTGCCTTCCAGGGAATGGCCGAAGATTCGTACTGATGTGTCCTCGTCCTCGACTTGCTTCTCCCAGCAGGGCATCCCCGGGTCATCCCTTCGGACCCATCCGGCCGCCTCTGCTTCCCGCCCGACGTACGTCGCCATCGCCTTCGGCTTCGCTGAGTTCCCGTAGTAGACCGCGACGGCGCGCTGATCGTCACAGTCCATGGTGTAGGAACCCACGACGCGTGTCCCAGAGGGGATCAACTGGTGAAGTTCCTGCTTTGTGGATGCTGCCCAATCCTCCGAGGGGCAGGCAGGGTTGCCAGAGGCGGCATCGATGACCCGAGCCGCTCCCACGATCCCACCGGCCATCACGACAGCCAGGGCCACGACGGCACTGATGATGGCGACGCGTCGGACGCGCGTCCCTTCGGCGGTTCCCTGACTCACAGGAGTAGGACTACTCCCACTCGATGGTGCCGGGCGGCTTGCTCGTCACGTCGAGCACGACGCGGTTGATTTCACGCACTTCGTTGGTGATACGGGTCGAGATGCGCGAGATCAGGTCATAGGGCAGCCGCGACCAATCTGCGGTCATCGCGTCCTCGCTCGAGACGGGGCGTAGGACTACGGGGTGTCCGTACGTGCGGCCGTCCCCCTGGACGCCGACAGAGCGCACGTCCGCGAGCAGCACCACCGGGAACTGCCACACATCGTGATCGAGTCCGGCGCGAGTCAGCTCTTCGCGCGCGATGGCGTCAGCAGCGCGCAACGTCTCGAGTCGGTCGTGCGTGACCTCGCCGATGATGCGGATACCAAGCCCTGGCCCTGGGAACGGGTGACGCCAGACGATCTCGGGTGGCAACCCGAGTTGCTCGCCAACGGCACGCACTTCGTCCTTGAAGAGTGAACGCAGCGGCTCGACGAGCTTGAACTGGAGGTCTTCGGGCAGTCCCCCGACGTTGTGATGGCTCTTGATGTTCGCCGTGCCAGTGCCGCCGCCGCTCTCGACGACGTCTGGGTACAGGGTGCCCTGCACGAGGAACTCAACCTGCTGGCCGTGCTTCCCGGCGTCCGCTACGACCTCGGACGCGGCATCCTCGAAGACCCTGATGAACTCGCGTCCGATGATTTTGCGCTTCTCCTCTGGATCGGTGACTCCGAGGAGCGCATCGAGGAATCGTGCCTCTGCGTCCACGACCTTGAGACGGACGCCGGTCGCCGAGACGAAGTCCTTCTCGACCTGTTCGGGCTCGCCCGCCCGTAGCAGTCCGTGGTTGACGAACACGCACGTCAGCTGATCCCCGATGGCGCGTTGGACGAGCGCTGCCGCAACGGCTGAGTCGACGCCGCCGGACAAGCCGCAGATAGCGAGCTTGTCGCCGACCTGCTCGCGAATGGCTTCCACCTGCTCGTCGATGACGTTGGCCATCGTCCACGTCGGCCGGCACCCGGCGATGTCATACAAGAAGTGCTCGAGAACGGCCTGTCCGTTCTGCGTGTGCATGACTTCAGGGTGGAACTGGACGCCGGCGAGGCGCGCGTTCACGTCTTCGAATGCGGCTACCGGCGCACCCTCGCTCATGGCCGAAACGGCAAAGCCGCTGGGCGCCAGAGTCACCGAGTCGCCATGCGACATCCGGACCGAGAGCTCGGCTGGGAGTCCGTCGAACAGCACCGAATCGCGGTCAAC
>DASUFV010000351.1:0-6893 GCA_036274415.1 Actinomycetes bacterium | reverse complement strand
AACATCGCGGCCTCGGAGGCCACCAGCTTGGCTTGCGCGCAGATGGCTGCGGCGTCCAGGCCGGCGTCAAGTCGCTTGGCCGCCCGCCATACCAATAGGCGGGCCTGCTCGACGCGGGTGGCCATGTCCGCCAGCCGAAATGCCCCTGCCTGGTGCTCGATGATCGGCTTGCCGAACTGCTTGCGCTGCATGGCGTAGTCGAGGGCGTACTCGGTGGCGGCTCGCGCTGCCCCGGTCGCCGCTGCGCCCAGAATCGCGCGCGAGGCGTCAAAGGTGTGCATCAATCCGTAGAACCCTTGCCCCTCGGCGCCGAGGCGGTCTTCGTCCGGAATGAAGACGTTGTCGAGAAAGACCTCGGTGTTGACGAGCGCGCGCTGGCCCATCTTCTTCATCGGTTGACCGAACGAAAGCCCCTCAGTGCCCTTCTTCACCATGAACGCCGTAACACCGCGCGAGCGCTGGTCCGGATCGGTCTTGGCGAAGACGACGTAGAAGTCGGCAGAACCGCCATTGCTGATCCAGGTCTTCTGCCCGCTGATGCGGTAGCCGCCGTCGACCTTCACCGCTCGCGTTGTCATGGCCGCCGCGTCTGACCCCACGTCGGGCTCGGTCACCGCCAGCGACGTCATCGGTGTGTCGACCTGCGCGAGAGGAATGAGCCATCGGCTCTTCTGCTCTTCAGTGCCGAGCTCCATGAGCGGATGCGCGAAGAACCCGTTGGACGCGACCAGGTTGCCGACCCCGGGGTCACCGGCGCACAGCTCCTCTTGGACGAGGCACTGGCTGAAGACGTCGGTGAATCCACCGCCGCCGTACTCCTCGGGAAGCATGAACCCGGTGAGGCCGATCTCGGCCGCCTTGCGCCAGATGCCCCATGGGGTCTCGACGTCCGCCTCGTCCACCTCCCGCGCGATCGGGCGGATCTCCTTCTCCGCGAAGGTGCGAGTGAGCTCGACGATCGCCTGCTGCTCCTCGGTGAGGGGCACCAGTTCGGTCGGCAGGTCGCGCAGCATGGGAGTCCTCCGTGGGTTACCGGCCATCATGACGGTCGTTTGACGCGTCAGTCAATCACCCAATGTACGTCATTTCAGTAGATGGAACCTGGATTGGTGCACGGAATTCCGTTCAAGGAGACAGACAACTGATGCGTCAGTTAGTATGCGTGACATGAGCGTGGCAGTGGCCGAGGAGGATCGCCGCAGGGAAATCTTGGACGCCGCCGTCTCGGTGGTGGTCGAGCGCGGCTATGCCGCAGCCCGGGTCTCCGACATCGCGAGAAGGGCCGGAACCAGCACGGGAACCGTCCACTACTACTTCCCGACCAAGGTGGACGTCCTCGACGCGGCGCTGCAGCACGCGTCAGAGCGCTCCCACCAGCGACACCGCGCCGAGCTCGTGACGCTCACCGAGCCACGTGAGCAGCTGCTGCGACTGATCGACCTGCAGCTGCCGGACGCCGACGTCGCTGATGAGTGGGCCATCTGGTTGGAGTTCTGGAACGAGGCTCGTCGACGCGACGAGCTGCGCGAACGCAACCATGAGATCTACACCCGCTGGGTCAGCATGATCGAGTCGATCGTTCGCAACGGTCAGCGCCAGGGCCAGTTTCGGCAGGACGTCGACCCGGCAGACTTCGCCCTTCGCTTCGCTGGGTTGTTCGACGGTCTCGGCATCCAGGTGCTGCTGCAGCCATCCCTTGAGAACCGGTGGCGGCTCAGGGCTGCTCTTCGCGAGGTAGTTGAACGAGAATTGCTCGCGTGACCCTTGCCTGCCGCCGCGCCGCGGCGTCCGACACCGCCGCGATTCTCGAAGTGCACCGAGCAGCGTTCTCGTCGCACCTTGAATCCGACCTGGTGGCTGCCCTGCTCACTCACCGGTCTGCCCATCCGGCCGAGTCGTGGGTTGCACAGGTGGACGGTGTCGTGGTGGGGCACGTGTTGCTCACTCCTGGGCGCGTCAAAGCTGATCCAGCACTGACCGTCATGTTGCTGTGCCCGTTGGCCGTGCTGCCCTCACACCAGCACACGCGAGTAGGCACCGCGCTGACCAGGGCCGCCATCGATGCGGCGAGGGACGCCGGCGTCCGAGCGATCACGGTGTTCGGCGACCCCGAGTACTACTCACGCTTCGGCTTCGAGTCCCTGCTTCCCGGCGGCCCGCTCCCAGCTTTCGACGTGGCTGAGGGTCAACGGGATGCTTGGCAGACCTTGCTGCTGGGAGATGGCGCCGACTTGACGCGTGCGTCGCTCGACGGGAAGCGAATCGTGTGGGCAGACCCTCTGATGACGCCATCCCTCTGGGAGGGCTGAAGCCCCGGCTTAGGCGTCCGGGTGCTCGGTCACCCCTGCCAGGTAGAGCTGCTCGCCGAGCTTGTCGATGAGCTGCAGCTGCGTCTCGAGGTAGTCGATGTGACCTTCTTCGTCGGCCAGGATCGTCTCGAACAACGTTGCGCTGGTGACGTCGCCGATGCTGCGCATGTACGAAGCGCCCTCACGCAGACGAGTGACCGCGGCCTCTTCGATCGCCATGTCCGCGCGGAACTGCTCTGGAACCGTTGCGCCGATGTGCAGCGGTGAGATGCGCTGGAAGTTGGGCAAGCCTTCGAGGAACAGAATGCGGTCGGCGAGCACCTCCGCGTGCTTCATCTCGTCGATCGACTCGTTCCGCGTGTACGCCGCGAGCGTCGTGTAGCCCCAGTTCTCTTGCATCTTGGCGTGCAAGAAGTACTGGTTGATGGCCGTCAGCTCGGCGGTCAGCTGCTCGTTGAGGTACTCGATGACACGCGCGTCGCCCTGCATGAGGTTCCCTTCAACGGCAGTCGGGGTTCGTAGTCGGAGGTTCGCAGTCCGGACTTCTCTGCGTCACCCTCACGCGGAGGCAGAGACGGCGTCAAGCCGCCCCTCCGCGAATCCTCGACTGGACGCCGAGGAAAGCAGGGCGGACAGCCGCTCGTGACACGTGCCGCATCCGGTACCTGCGCCGCAGCGCTCGCCCAACGAGTCGAGGCACCGTGCGCCGTCTGCCACGGCACGGTCGAACTCGTCGCGGGTGACCGCGTGGCAGATGCAGACGTACACGCCGGACCTCAGATCTCGGTGCTGGGATGCCGCTGGGACTTTAGGTAAGCCTAACCTGACCTAGCTCGGGCGAGTCAACTGGCCGGGTGCCCCACCAACGGAAGCCGCGTGATAGCCAGGGGTCTGTGGAGCGTGACGGCAACGGCTGGGTCGAGTGTCACCGCGGCCATCGGCACTGGGGCGTCCACGGTGCGGCTGGCCTGCTGCTTCACACAGTCGACGAATCAGGGGGGCTCCGGCTGCTCCTGCAGCACCGAGCCGACTGGTGTCACCACGGAGGCACGTGGGGCCTGCCAGGAGGGGCGCGAGACAGCCACGAGACCGTGGAGGAGGCGGCACTCCGGGAGGCATACGAGGAGACCGAGCTCGACGTCACTCGCGTTCGCGTTCGCCACACTTTCGTCGACGACCACGGTGGATGGTGCTACACCACCGTCTACGGCGACACCACCGAACAGCTCGGCACGAACCCGAACGAGGAGTCTGCCGAGCTGGTCTGGACGATGTCGGATGAGGTCAGCGCCCTTCCGCTGCACCCCGGGTTCGGATCAACGTGGCAGCAAGTCCAGCTGCCCGGCGTCGCCCTGCTCGTCGACGCGGCCAACGTCGTGGGCTCGGTTCCGGACGGCTGGTGGGCGGACCGTGCGGGCGCGACTACTCGACTCGCATCGCGGTTGGCCACGATGCTCGCAACGACGGTGCCGGTCAACGACCGCGCTGGCGTCGTGACCTCCCTGCATCTGGTGCTGGAAGGCAAGGCGCGCAGCGCAGCGGTCGAGTCTCCGGTGCACGCGATCAGCGCTCCCCACTCTGGCGACGACACCATCGTCGAGGAGGCAGCGCGCCTTTCGACTGCAGGCAGGCAGGTCCTTGTCGTGACAAGCGACCGTGAACTTCGGCGAAGGGTCACCGAGGTCAGCAGCACGGTGCACGTCCACGGTGCGAAATGGCTTCGCAACCTGCTCGACGAGCCGGCCGGCTGACTCGTCCGTACACGCGGCCTGGAGCGTCAGCGCGCGAAGACTCGCTCACCTTCGACGAAGGTCTGCTCGACCGAGATGGCGCCGATCTCCATCGGATCGACGGCGAACGGGTCGCGTTCGAGCACCACGAGGTCGGCGAACTTGCCGACATCGATGGTGCCGGTCACGTCGTCGAGGTGGTTGATCCACGCAGAACCGTGCGTGTACGCGGTCATCGATGACTCGATCGAGAGAGCCTGATCGGGGATGAAGACGTCGACGTCTGTCTGGCCAGCTTCCTCGGGTGGAGGCATTCGGTTGACCGCGACGTGAGTGCCCCACATGACGTCGGGACTGCTCACGGACCAGTCGCTGCCCCCGACCAGACGTGCCCCCGAGTGCTCGAGTGCGGCAAAGGGGTACTGCCACTGCCACCGAGGCTCGCCGAGGAACGGGATCGTCAGCTCGTCCATCTGCGGCTCATGGCAAGCCCACAGGGGCTGCATGTTCGCCGCCGCACCCAGCGCAGCGAACCTGGGGATGTCGTCCGGGTGCACCACTTGGATATGCGCGAGGTGGTGGCGCAGGTCGTTCATGCCGTGCGCCTGACGCGCCTGCTGGATGGCGTCCAACGCCTCGCGCACCGCGCGGTCACCCAGCGCGTGGAAATGCACCTGGAACTGTTCGGCGTCCAACCCGACGACCGCCGCGTTCAACACGCTGGGGTCGACGAACGACAGACCGGCGTTCTGGGTCTGACAGCCACAGGCATCGAGGAACGGTTCGGTCATGGCGGCGGTGAAGTTCTCGATGACGCCGTCCTGCATGATCTTGACGCTTGTGGCTTGGAACCGACCGCCGCTGTACTCGTGTCGCTTCTCCACGAGCTCAGGGATCTGTTCGACGCCGCGCAACCGGTCCCACCAGATCGCACCGACGACGCGAGCCTTGAGTCGCCCGTCGTTGACGCCGCGTACGTAGGCGGCGGCGTTGTCTGGACGGCCGTTGACCTCGCCGACGATGGCGTCCTGCCATCCGGTGATCCCGAGCGAGAACAGGTACTCCTGCGCCACGTCGAGGGCGCGGTCGTAGTCGGCGTCCGTCGGAGGAGGCACGAGCTCGCTGACCATCCGCATCGCGCCCTCGTGCAAGCAGCCGGTGGGATTGCCGTCGTCGTCGCGCTCGATCCTGCCGTCGCTGGGATCCGGAGTGTCCTTCGTGATGCCGGCGACTTCCATCGCCTTGGTGTTCACCCATCCGCTGTGACCGTCGCGGTTCGGCAGAAACACCGGACGATCAGGGACGACGGCGTCGAGCAGCGCGGCGGTGGGCGTGCCACCTGGGAACGCCTCCATTGACCAACCGCCACCCACGATCCACGGCAGATCCGGATGGTTCTTGGCGTAGTTCGCAACCGTCGCAACGCTGTCGTCCGACGTGACGACGTGGTGAAGGTCGCACTGCGACATACCCGTGCCGCCATACACCGGATGGATGTGGGCGTCCTGAAAGCCGGGGCTGAGGAGGCGTTCGCCCAGCTCGATCACCTCGGTGCGCGAGTCGATGAGCTCCCGGATCTCGTCGTCGCTGCCGACTGCGACGATCTTGCCCCCAGTGACGGCAACCGCTCCGGGCTCCGCTGGTCGACCGTGGCCCTGGAATATCCGGCCTCCGATGAAGGCCAGTTCTGCAGATGACATGAACGCCATCCAAGCAGCCCACCCGGCCCCTCGGTGCCGACCAACTGGGGTTGACCTTGGGATTCGTCCGGTCTACGGTGGCCAACGATACGAAACGGTTTCGTTTCGTTCTTTCGGTCCGGGCGAGGAGGCCAGTGGCATGACCCCATCGGCCGTCGTCGCGCGCCTGGGCCGTTCCCGCGCCGGCCGCCACGAGCAGATCCTGCAGGCCGCCATCGATGAGCTGCAGGCCGTCGGCTACGACCGCACCACCATGGACGCGGTGGCCGAACGGGCTGGTGCGAGCAAAGCGACCCTCTACCGGCACTGGCCGAGTAAGGCCGAGCTGGTGGTGGCCGCAATTCGGCACCTCAAAGGCACGACCGCCCACGCACCGCCGGACACGGGAAGCCTGCGCACCGACTTGATCGAGCTGCTCCGCGGCTCCCTGCAGCACTCTGGGCACGAGCAGCTGTGCGTGATGCGTGGAATGATCTCCGCCTGCGGCACCGACCCAGAGCTGGCCAAGGCGTTCTACGAGCAGATCATCCTCGACAAGCGCGCTGGCGCGGTAGCGATCCTGCAGCGCGCCCAAGATCGTGGTGAGGTGTCAGAGGCGGCTGATATTCACTTTCTTGTGGACGTCGCTCCGGCAATGCTGATCTGCCGACACCTGCTCACTCCCGATCCCGTCGACGAGGAGTACCTCACCCGTCTCGTTGATGACGTCTGGTTGCCGCTGCTGACAAGCCCCTCGGGGCTGGTAGCCGCTAGCACACCGTCCACCGACCACAGCACGACAACCCAAGGAGAGGTATGACCAGCTCTGACGAGCGTGTGGAGTCCGTGACAAATGTCGAGGCGCCCAGAAACCTTGCCCTCGCGCTTGTGGTCATCTGCACCGCGCAGTTGATGGTGGTGCTCGACGCCACCATCGTGAACATCGCGCTTCCTCACATCCAGGAAGATCTTGGCTTCACCCCGGCGAACCTCCAGTGGGTGCTGACCGCCTACACCCTGGCCTTCGGTGGCTTCCTGCTGCTGGGCGGTCGGGCCGGTGACATCTTGGGACGCCGGCGCGTCTTCATCTTTGGCATCTGGCTCTTCGCCATTGGCTCATTCGGCGGCGGTGTGGCCTGGAACGAGGGCTCGCTTCTGGCGTTCCGCGCAATCCA
>DASUFV010000350.1:0-17214 GCA_036274415.1 Actinomycetes bacterium | reverse complement strand
CGTGGGGCGGCTCTTTGGCTGTTCACCCGGAGGCGTTGTGCTCTCGACGGCATTGGTCACAACGACATGATGGCCAAGGCCCCAATCGCGTCGCGGCTATTTGAAGACCCCAAAGGTCCGAAGCGCCCTTCGAACGCTTCGACTCGGAGTGACTGGATGAAGTGAGGCGCCGCCCTACACCCCCCAGACCGAGAAGAACCAGATGGGCTGGATCGCGTTGAGCACCAGGACCCTATGAGGCCAACTAACTCGCCGAAAAAGCACCTAGCGGACGATCAGAGCGCGGCCATTGTCATTTTCTTCCCACGCGTTGGTGTTGTACACGCCGCACCCCACATCGCTATCGGCAACGAAATCATCGAGCGTGTAGAGCTGTGAGACACCCCAGGGGGTATAGGGCTTCTTCTCCAGATTGCGGGCTTGCGCAACCATGATGACTCGATAGAGCTCATCATCCGGCGTCCGAACCTCCGCGACCAGGCACTCAGCACCCTTGCGCCAGTTCACGATCTCTGACCCGCTTACACCAAGCTCGCTGTCTGCGAACTCGATGGCGATCGACGCATATTTTGGATCGAGGCTTTCGGAGCAACCTGCCAGACAACTAAACCCGAGCCCAACCGCCATCACCGAGCTCGTTGCTGCTGCCAGGTCACTCCCAGAGGATCGCACGGGTCTACTGGGTCATGAGCTGTTTTGCGCTATCACCTGTTGGAGCTATCAGCGATGGGCGACTAGGGACGGACTGGGGGACGAAGAGGGCCACTCACTTCAAGAGTGAGTGGCCCTCTCGGAACCCACTTCGTGGGACGTGTGGCAGGTGTTGGATTCGAACCAACGTAGGCTGAGCCGACGGATTTACAGTCCGCTCCCTTTGGCCGCTCGGGCAACCTGCCAGCGTTTGCCGCCGCCGGCGGCGAACGGCCACAATACCGCAGCCAATGCATCGGTCAGGAAGCGCATCTCGGCCCCGAAAGGAACGTCACGATGGCCTCTGAGTCCTCCTTCGACATCGTCAGCAAGGTCGACCGGCAAGAGATCGACAACGCTCTGAACCAGGCGGCCAAAGAGCTCAGCCAACGGTTCGACTTCAAGGGGACGGGAGCGAGCATCGAGTGGCAGGGCGAGATGGGTGTCGAGCTGCGGGCCAACTCCGAGGAACGCGTGAAGGCTGCGCTCGACGTGTTCAAGGACAAGCTTGTGAAGCGGAAGGTGTCGCTGAAGCACCTTGAGGCCGGGGAGCCTGCGGCGTCCGGCAAGGAGTACAAGATTGCCGGCAGCCTTTCGCAGGGGATCAGCCAGGAGAATGCGAAGAAGATCTCGAAGATCATCCGCGACGAGGGCCCCAAGGGCGTGAAAGCCCAGATTCAGGGCGACGAACTACGCGTGAGCAGCAAGAGCCGAGACGACCTACAGGCTGTGCAACGCCTGCTCGATGGCAAAGACCTCGACGTCGCGCTGCAGTACGTCAACTACCGCTGACGCTCACCCGATCACGGCACGGGTTTGGGGTACTTCCTCCGCGCTATAGGCCGGAGGTATTACCCCAAAGGTGTGCCTGTTCAGGCTTTGTCGCGGCGGATCTCACGAACCACGTGGTGGCCGGGCATACCCGTGACGCCGCCGCCCGCGTGGGTTGCACTCGAGCCCTGGTAGAGGCCCTTGATCGGCGTGCGGTAGTCCGCGTAGCCGACAGCAGGGCGCATGTGGAACAGCTGGTCGACGGTGAGCTCACCGTGGAAGATGTTTCCGCCGATCAGGCCGAAGTCACGCTCCATCTGGTGCGGGCCGATGATCTGCTCGTGCAGGATCGAGTCCTTGAACCCTGGCGCAACCGTGTCGAAGCGGTCGTAGAGGCGTTGGGCGTACGCCTTCAGCTCGTCCTCGTGCGGTTCCTTGCTCCATGACTCAGGCACCCACTGGGTGAACATCGACATGATGTGCTTGCCCTCCGGGGCGAGCGTTCTGTCGTACACCGTTGGGATCTCGGTGTCAGAGAACGGCAAGGTAGCCGCCTTACCTGAGCGCGCTTCCTGGAACGCGGTCTCGAGGTACTCGACGTCGTCGAGCATGAAGATGGCGCCGCCGTGGATGTCCTTGTCGAAGCCAGGGTCGGCCGTGAACTCCGGCAGGCGGTCGAGCGCGAGGTTGATTTTCACCGTGCCAGAACGAGATCGCCAGTTCTCGATGTCGTGCACGAAGTCGTCCGGCAAGTGGTGGCGCTCGATCTGCTCAAGGAACGTGATCTGCGGGTGACACGTCGTCACGACGATCGGCGCTTGGATCTCGTCGCCGTTCTCCAACACGACGCCAGTGACACGTCCGTTGTTGACGGTCACCTTCGATACGCCCGAGTTCACTCGGATCTCCGCACCGAACGACTCCGCAGCAGCGCGGCAGGCATCCGACACCGCGCCCATTCCGCCGACCGGCATGCCCCACGAGGAGACCTTGCCCTCAGCTTCTTCGCCGACCGAGTGGTGCATGAGCACGTAAGCCGTGCCGGGGCTCATCGGGCCCGCCCAGGTGCCGATGATGCCGTTGACCGCCAGCGACCCGATCACAACCGGGTGCTCGAACCACCGGGTCAGCAGGTCGGTAGCGCTCATCGTGAACAGTCGGGTGATGTCGGCGACGGTGCGCTCGTCGATCTCCTTGCGCAACCTCCACGCCAGCTGTCCAAGGTCCTTGATGTCGCTGAACTTCTTCGAGCCGACGTGCGGCGGCGTCTTGTCGAGCAGCGGATGCAGGATGTTGGCGATCCGGCCGATCCAGGCGAAATACGGCTCGTACGCGTCGGCGTCCTTCTTGCTGAACTGCGCGAACGAGTCGTACACGCGGGGGCCGTCGCTGATCAGCGAACGCCCGTCGGGGTGGGGCAAGTACCCGAGGCCAAGCGGATTGATCTGATAGCCGTACTTCTCGAGCTGGAGGTCCTTGAGGATGTACTCCGGCATCAGGCTCATCGTGTACGACAACGTCGTCACCTTGAACTCGGGCGCCTCCGGCCACGGCTGGCTCGTGTCGGCCGCACCGCCGGTCTTGTGCCGCTTCTCGAGCACCACGACTCGTTTGCCGTACTTCGCCAGGTAGGCGGCGGCGACGAGACCGTTGTGGCCCCCGCCGATGACCACCGCGTCGTACCTCTGCGCCCCAACCGCCATTCACGACCTCCCAGAGACCAAGTCGCCCGAGGTTACTGACTGACTGGTCAGTTAGTCAACGCCGTTCCACCTAACGGTACCCAGCCATTTCCTCGAGTCGGGCGACCCGGTCGGCCGTCGGTGGGTGCGTCGAGAACAGCCTGGTGAATCCGCCTCCGCCGAACGGGTTGGCGATCATCAGCGCGCTGGCGGTCTCGAGCTCGGGCTCAGGACGCAGGGGCGCCGCCTGGACGCCACGCTCTAGTTTGCGCAAAGCCGAGGCCAGCGCCAGAGGATCGCGCGTATACCCCGCGCCAGACTGATCCGCTTGGTACTCACGCGAGCGGCTGATCGCGAACTGCAGCAGCGCCGCAGCGATGGGGCCGAGGATCATCAAGAGCAACGACCCGAGAACGTTGCCTCGGTCACGGTCCTGACCACCGATGGGGATCAGCCAAGCGAACTGAGCGACGAACATGATCACCGCGGCCATGGTGGCGGCCACCGACGCGATCAAGATGTCCCGGTTGTAGACGTGTGCGAGCTCGTGGGCCAGGACACCCCGCAGCTCACGCTCGTCCAGGAGCTGCAGGATCCCCTCGGTGCAGCACACTCTGGCGTTCTGCGGATTGCGGCCGGTAGCGAACGCGTTCGGCGCCATGGTTGGCGAGACGTACAACTGAGGCATCGGCTGACCGAGCTGGCTGGAGAGCTCGCGCACGATGCGGTACATCCCCGGCTGCTGCGCCTCGGTGACCGGCTGCGCGCGCATCGCCCTGATCGCGAGAGAACCACTGTTCCAGTACGAGAACGCGTTGGTGGCCAACGCAATGACGAAGGCAATGATGAGCCCTTGGGTTCCGCCGAGCCACGCGCCGATCGCCATGATGACCGCGGCCATCAGCGCAAGGAGGAATGCTGTCTTTACGCCATTGGTGTAGCGGTTCATGACTCCAGTAGTACCACCTGCATCGTCAACCTCAAGCCACGGTTCGTCAGAGACGTTCGACCAGGCCAAGGGCGAGTGACGGCAGCACCGAGAGCACCAGAGTTGCTGCCAGGCAGATGCCCACAGCTACGAGCGACGGCCAATTGGACCGCGCCGGACGCCACGGAACTGAGCGGGCGGCATGCGGAGCCCGGAACATGATGGCTCCCCACTTCAGGTAGTAGGCCAGCCCAATGACCGTCGCGACGGCCATGACGAGGGCCAGCCACCAGACCTCGCCCGCGGCCGGTACCGCGAGGACGTCCACCTTCACCAAGAGGCCGATGATCCCGGGCGGGAGTCCGGCGAGACAGGCAAGGAAGAACGCAAGGCAGATCGCGAGCCAAGGCCGGCGCCGCCACAGCCCGCGGTAACTGGCGATGGTGTCGAGGCCATCCAGGCGTGCGACGACCGAGACGACGGCGAACGCTCCGAGGTTCATTGCCGCGTACGCCACGAGGTACCCAATGACCGCAGTGGTCACCAGGCTCCCCCACTCGATGGTTCCGCTGACCGCCGCGAGCGGGACGAGGATGTACCCCGCCTGAGCGATCGACGACCACGCCAAGAGCCGGATGGCCAGCTGCTGCCGCAAAGCGACCAGGTTGCCCACCAACATCGTCAGCGCGGCGAAAACGGCGACAACTGGTGCCCACACCTGGCTCCACCCACCGAACGTCCAGGTCACCAGGAGCAGCGCAGCGAACCCCGCCGCCTTCGATACGACGGACAGGTACGCCGCAACCGGAACGGTGGCTCCCTGGTACGTGTCGGGTGCCCACGCGTGGAACGGAACCGCCGCCACCTTGAAGGCGATCACGGCTAGCAGCATGACCAGGCCGGCGGTGGCAATGGCCGACGGTTCGCCTTCGGACGCGGCGACCCGAAGATCGGGGAAGGTGACGACGCCGGTGGCACCGTAGAGAAGTGCCACGCCGTAGAGCGACACCGCAACTGCTGCGACCGAGTAGAGGAACGCCTTCACCGCCGCCTCCGCCGCGCGTGGCTCACCTCGTCGCAGGGCCACGAGAGCGAATCCGGGGAGGGACACAACCTCGAGTGCCACGACCAGCGTCACGAGATCGTTCGTTGCCGGAATGAGCACGGCGCCGGACGCCGAACTCAATACCAAGAACGTGAACTCGCCACCAGGCACCACGCGAGCGGCGATGTCCGCCGAAGCCATCAGCAAGACCACGGCCGTGCCGCCGATAATCACCAGCTGAAGAGCAACCGAGAACGGGTCGACGACGAATGCGCACTGGGCGGTCGCAAGATCACCAGTTGTGCAGAGGGTCCGTTCCCCGGATCCGGCGACAGCGAGTGGGACGGCTACGGCACTCGCGGCCACTCCCACCGCCAAAGCAGCTTGCCCACGCCGGGTCGCCAGGTCGACGAACAAGGCCACCAACGCTCCAAGCGCGAGGACGATCGCTGGACCCAGCGTCACGAGCTCGATCGACTGGATGTTCATGACAGCGCACCCGCCAGCGACTCGACGACGACCCGTACCGATGGATCGGTCACCTCGAGCAACACGATCGGAGCCAGGCCCAACACCAGGGTCAACAGCACGAGGGGCGTCCAGGTCAGCCACTCGCGCGGCCGGACATCGGCGAACCGCTGCGGCGGTGCCTCACCTTGGCCAACCCTGCGCAGCACTCGAACGAAGTACGCCGCTGCCAGCACCATTCCCACCGCACCCAGCACGAGCAGCACTCGATAGAAGAGCCGCGCCCCCGAGTCGAGCGGATGGTAGGCACCAACCAAGGCCAAGAACTCACCCCAGAACCCTGCAAGCCCGGGCAAGCCCAGACTGGCGATAGCGGCGAAGCCAAGCAAGAAGCCCAACCTCGGTGCTGTCGTGTACAGGGCGCGAGGCAGCTGAGTGAACGACGTCGCCCCCGTGCGCTCCTTGATACTCCCGACCAAGAAGAACAGCAGTCCCGTGATCAGCCCATGAGCCACGTTGCCGAACAGAGCCGCGTTCACTCCCACGATGCTCAACGTCGAGATGCCGAGCAGCACGAAGCCCATGTGGCCGACGGACGAAAACGCGATGACCCGCTTGAGGTCGTTCTGCCCATAGCTGGCGACCGCCCCGTAGAGGATTCCGACCACTGCGAAGGCGCCCAAGAAGGGGGCAACGGCCAGTGCGGCGTCCGGCAGGACGGGCAGCACGATGCGCACCATGCCGTACGTGCCCATCTTCAGCAGGACTCCCGCCAGGAGCACCGAGCCGACGGTGGGCGCTGCGGTGTGTGCGTCGGGCAGCCAGGTGTGCAGCGGCCACATCGGCGTCTTCACTGCCAGTCCGACAAGAATCAGCAGAGCGGCTGTGAGTTGTACCCCCGACGACATCTCAGCGCCGAGGCCAGACGCCAGTTCAACCATGTTCGACGAACCGGTCTGCACGATGACGATCAAGAAGCCGACCACCATGACGACCGAGCCGAGCACGGTGTAGAGGATGAACGTGTTCGCCGCGCGTCGGCGAGGCCCTGATCCCCAGAAGGCGATGACGAACCACATGGGAATCAGCACGACTTCGAAGAACAGGAAGAAGAGGATCAGGTCGAGCGCGAGGAAGGTGCCGACCATCCCGACCTGAAGAAGTAGCAGCAGTCCAACGAACCCGCGTGCTCTGCCAGGCTCCGGCAGGTGACGGAACGTGTAGACGGCGGCACACCATCCCAGCAACGACGTCAGCACGACGAGGGGGAGCGAGATTCCGTCGACACCAAGACGGAAGTCCACCGCCAGCTCAGGAATCCACGACCACTCGACGACCATCTGCATCGTGGCCGCGTCCGACAGGGAGAAGTTGGCAACGACCAGGAGCGTGATGGCCAGCCCGATGGATTGCACGATCAGCCCGAACGTGGTTGCCCAACGCTCAGCCGTTGCTCCTGCGATCAGCATGACGATCGCCCCGACGAGCGGGACAACCAGCAGCGTCGGGAGCAACCAGGCGTCGCTCATGTCGCGACCGCCACGAGCAGCAGGACGAGAACGACGACACCCGACGTCAGGGCGACCCCGATGTAGCGCTGAACGTCACCGCGGTGGCGCTGCTGGATGGTCGAGCCGGCCGCCTGGGTACCGACGCCGACCTCGGCCACGGCACGTGAAACCACTCGTCGGTCGAATGCCGCGGTACGCCGCACGAGCCACAAGTACGGCCGTACGGTCGTCACGTCATATAGGGCATCGACGCCAAAGCCTCGCGCTGCACGACCGTCGTCGGGTAGTGCCCGCGACACCGTGCCTCTGGCCACCAGCCAACCCACGCCGCCGGCCACGACTGCGATCACCGAAGCCACCACAGTCAGGGCCTCAGGCCCGAGTGCTGACACCGCGGCGAGCGGCTGTGTTGCCTCAGCAGTGATCCACGTGGACAACCAGCTGTCACGGAGAATTACGACGCCGAACGCGACCGACGGAACTGCTAGGACGAGCAGCGGAATCGTCATGATGAGCGGTCCCTCGTGAGCTGAGGCGCTACTGCGTCGTTCGCCCAGCCACGTCAGCACGAACAGCCTCATCGCGTAGGCCGCTGTCACCGCGACGGTCAGAACTCCGACAACCAGAACCAGCCAACCGACCGCGGCAGAAACCTCACCTTCTCCTTGCGCCGCGTGCTCTGCAGCGGCCAGCACCGACTCCTTGCTGAAGAACCCGGCCAGCGGGAAGACGCCCGCCAGGGCGAGCAGTCCGACGGTCATCGTCACGAAGGTCACCGGCATCGCACTTCGCAAGCCGCCCAGTCGCGCAATCACGCTCGTACCCAGCTCATGGATCACCACGCCAGCCGCGAGGAAGAGCAGCGCCTTGAAGAAGGCGTGGGACAACAAATGGAAGATCGCGGCATCCCGCGAACCGACCGACAGAGCGGCAAGCATGTACGCCAGCTGGCTGACGGTCGACCACGCCAGCACACGTTTGAGATCGCTTTGTGCCAGCGCGATGACTGCGGCACCCAGCATCGTCACGCAGGCGATGAACGCCATCACGGTCAGTACTTCTGGGGCCGCGAGGAACATGGGGTAGAGCCGCGCCACGACATAGATGCCCGCGGCAACCATGGTTGCGGCATGGATCAGGGCGCTGACCGGGGAAGGCCCGGCCATGGCGTCCGGTAGCCACGCGTGCAAGGGAAACTGAGCTGACTTGCCGAGCACCCCAAGCAAGATCAGAGAGGACGCGACGACCGCAACGGTCGGGTCGGCTGCGGCGGCGCGCACCGCATCGGTGATCGACGACGTGCCGGTGCTGCCGATCAGCACGATGACGCCGATGATGAACCCGACGTCTCCGACTTTGGTGACCAGGAAGGCCTTGACGGCTGCCTGCCTGGCCTCTGCACTCTCCCAGTGCTGACCGATCAGGAGATAGGAGCACAGACCCATGACCTCCCAGCCGACCACCAGGATCAGGAGGTCCCCCGCGACGACCACCGCGAGCATCGCGCTCGTGAACAGTGAGATGAACGCGGAATAACTGGAGTAGCGCGGTTCTCCTCGCATGTAGCCAACGGAGTAGACCTGCACGAGCGTGGCGACGAACGCCACCATCAGCGCGACGCTGATGGACAACCCGTCGACGACGGTGGCCGCAGGGAAGGGTTGAATCGGCGACGCGAAGCCGGAGTCGAGCAGCGGATCGGTCCACGGTTCGTCGAGGGCGATCATCGCGGCGATGACCAGTGAGGTGAACGGTCCCGCGACAGCAAGCGCCGCCGCCCACCTACGCGAACCTCCCCCAAGCAGCCCGACCAGGGCGGTGATCGCGGGAATCACCACCATCATCAACGGCGCCGTCATGCGCTGGTCCTCGGTGTTGCCTGGCCTGGCTCGTCGTCGTAAACCGACTCACGCAACTCGATGGCCTCGTCAACGGCGATGGTTCCGCGCGATCGGTAGAGCAGCAGCAGGATCGCCAGGCCGAGACCGATCTCGGCGGCGGCAATCGTGATCACGAAGATCGCGAGTGACTGACCGGCCCTCAGGACATCCGCCCAGAACACGTCGAAGGCCACCAGGCTGACGTTGGCCGCGTTGAGCATCAGCTCGACCGACATCAGCACCAGGATCAGATTGCGCCGTACGAGCAGCCCGTACGAACCGATGCCGAACAGGGCAACGGACAGCAACAGCGGCAGGGATAGGTGCACTACTTCGTCCCCTGCCTCGGCTTGGAAATCGCGATGGCGCCGATCAGGGCGGCTAGCAACAGGACCGACAGAGCCTCGAAGGGCAACACCCAGTACCGGAACATGGCCTCACCGATCACCGATCCGGTGCCGACGGGCTCATCGACGTTCATCATCGTGCTGCCATAAGCGTCGACGACCAGAACAGCGAGAACGCCCGTGATGCCAACCGACCCGAAGAGGGCTGCAGCACGGTTCTTTCCTGTGAGGTCTTCAGATGGTCCGATGGGTGCGCGAGTGAGCATCATGCCGAACAGCAACAGCACCACCACGGCACCGACGTAGATGAGCAGCTGCATCCACGCGACGAAGTCAGCACTCATGACCAAATAGCAGCCTGCCAACGACCCCAGAGAAACGGCGAGCCAGAGACCGGCGTGCACGATCTGCTTGGTTGACACGACCATCACGGCCGAAACGATGGCCACCAGTCCGAACAGCGCGAATACCAGATCTGCGCCGGTGGGCGACAGCAATGACTGCTCACTCACGCGCATCGTCCGCGGTCGTTTCGGAGGGGCGGGGAGCGCTCTTCTTGCGAGCGTTCTGAAGCTCCTTGGACTCAGCTGCGGACGGGTCGAGCGCAGGGGGTGGCGGCACCGTTGGCATCCACTGACCGAGCCGGCCCTTCTCGTGCGTCATGTCTCGGATGTCGAACTCGGAGTATTCGAACTCTGGCGACCAGAACAAGGCGTCGAATGGACACACGTCGATGCAGATTCCGCAGTACATGCACAGCGAGAAGTCGATGGCGAAGCGATCGAGCACATTGCGCGTGCGTTCGCGACCTCCCTCCTCGGGGGCTGGCACAACCTCTTTGTGGGAGTCGATGTAGATGCACCAGTCAGGGCACTCGCGCGCGCACAGCATGCACGACGTGCAGTTCTCCTCAAGCAGTGCGATCACGCCCCGACTCCTCGGGGGGAGTTCGGGCTTGACGTCGGGGTACTGCTGGGTGATCGAGCGACGCGTCATCGTCGACAACGTGACGCCCAGCCCCTTGAGCAGACCGGTACCGGTGCTCACCACGCCACCATCACCACCCCCGTCACGAGAAGCTGCAGCAGGGCAACCGGGATCAACAGCTGCCACGACAGCTTCTGCAGCTGGTCGGCGCGTAGCCGGGGGTAGCTGACGCGCAGCCAAATGACGACAAATGCCAACGCACCCGCTTTGAGCAGCGTCCAGAGCCAGGTGTCGCCGAATGGCCCCTGCCAGCCACCCAGGAACAGCAGAGTCGTGAGGAAGCAAAGCAGGATGATGCCGACGTACTCCGCCAACAGGAACAAGGCGAAACGCAAGCCGGTGTACTCGGTATAGGGGCCGAAGATGATCTCAGCGTCCGCCACGGGCATGTCGAACGGCGGGCGGTTCAGCTCGGCCAGCCCTGCAACGAAGAACACCACCGCTGCTGGCAACTGCCAGATCAGCCACCACGGCTGCCACGCCTCGACGATGCCGGTGAACGACAAGGTGCCCGCTGCCATGACGACCGACGCGGCCGCCAAGACGAACGGCAGCTCGTACGCCAACAGCTGCGACGCCTGACGGACCGCACCCAACAACGAGTACTTGTTGGCACTGGCCCAGCCAGCCATCAGGGTGCCGATCACACCGACGCCCATGACCGCCAAGACGAAGAACACGCCAGCATCGACGTCCTGCCCAACGAGGCCGGGCCCAACCGGAAGCGCGACCATTGCTACGAAGTAGGGGACGAGCGCCAACGCTGGTGCCAACCGATAGATCACCGGGTCGGCGGAGGCGGGAACGACATCTTCCTTTTGCGCGAACTTCACGCCGTCGGCGACGAGTTGCGCCCATCCATGGAATCCACCCGCGTACATCGGACCGACGCGGGACTGCATGTGGGCCATCACCTTGTGCTCCAGCTGACCAACAAGGAGCGGCAGTAGAAGAAACGCGCCGAAAACGACGATCAGTCGTAGCGCCGCCTCGAGGACGTCAGTCATCGGCGCGCCCCGACTCATGAGGGCCCCACGAAGGGTCGGGAATTCCCGGAGGTTGGATTCTGCGACGGCTGGGCGAACCGTCACCCGACTCGCCAGGCTCCTTGGCGCCCGGCCACTGCTTGGAGACCCTGGCGGTCAACACGAAGTCTTTCCGCAACGGATGACCGTCGAACTCATCACTGAGCAGCAGGCGCGCAGGATGGGGATGTCCGTCGAAAACGATGCCGAACATCTCTGCGGTCTCACGCTCGTGCCAGGCAGCCCCTCGGAAAGCCTGGGTCACCGAACGCAGACGTGCGTCTTCGCGAGGCAGAGCTGTACGCGCCAAAAGGTGTCGGTGCCGCACCGGGTCGTAAAGGTGACAAAAGACCGTGAACCCGGCCTCGCCTTCGTCCACGGCAGACAGCCAGTCGAAGAACGACAGCGACGCCTCGTCGCGCAGCAGTTGGTGCAGGGCGAGCCACACATCCCGATCGACTGTGACGGTCACATCACCGAACGCCGTTGTGACCTCGCCGTTGACATCGCGCGTCAGGCGTTCGAGCTCTTCAGCCCAGTTGTTCCCGTCGGCTGTACCTGGCCCAGTTGGCTCGGTCACGTCCGCTCCACCAGCGGTCGAGTGAGCGCACCCGGAGATGGGCGATAGCGCTGTCGCGTGTTTTCTCCGGCGATCTTCTCCTGCAACTTGATGATCCCCTGAAGCAGCGCCTCCGGACGCGGGGGGCAACCCGGCACGTAGACGTCCACAGGAATGATCTGGTCAACGCCCTTGGTGACCGAGTAGCTGTCCCAGTAAGGGCCTCCGCAGTTCGAGCACGCCCCGAACGAGATCACGTACTTGGGCTCCGGCATCTGCTCGTAGAGCCGCTTGATGGCCGGCGCCATCTTGTCGGTGACAGTGCCTGACACGACCATCAGGTCGGCCTGCCGAGGGCTGGGCGCGAAGGGAATGACACCCAGACGAATGAAGTCGTACCTGCTCATCGAGGTGGCGATGAACTCGATGGCGCAGCAGGCCAGTCCGAAGTTGAAGACCCAGAGGCTGTACCGCCGCCCCCAGTTGAGAACCAGCCTCACCGGTTTGGGTGCTAGCGAGGACAGGGGCCCGATGCGTGGCGGGGGGAGCTCGACTGCCGTCATGTCACACCCACCTCAGGACGCCACGCCGCCAGGCGTACGCAATGCCGCTGGCGAGGAAGGCGACGAAGACCACCATCTCGACCAGCGTCACCCAGCCGAACCCGCTCGAGTCGAAAACCGTGGCCCAAGGGAAGAGGTAGACCGCGTCGACCGCGAAGATCACATAGAGGTATGCGAAGACGTAATAGCGGATGTGGGTCTGCGCCCACCCTTCTCCGACTGGGTCGAGGCCGCACTCGTAGGTCGTGTACTTCTCGGGGGTCGGAACCTCCGGACGCATGAGGCGGTTCGCCACCAGACCGGCCGCGACAAAGACGACTCCGAGGACCAACGCGGCGGCGACCACGGCGTAGCCGTCCATGTAGCCGTCCACGACCCCTCCTCCAGTGACGCGACGTCCGCGGGAGCCTGCGACCCTCCGCTTCGCCCCAGGCCGGCCAGCCCATCTCGGCGTCCCATCGTAGGGGGAAGGCGAGACGTAGCATCAGAGCGTGGGCAAGCAGGTGGTACAGCTCGATCGGGTCATCATTCGGTTCGCCGGGGACTCCGGCGACGGCATGCAGCTCACTGGCGATCGCTTCACCAACGAGACCGCGCTGCTCGGCAACGATCTCGCCACGCTCCCTGACTTTCCGGCCGAGATCAGGGCTCCAGCCGGCACGCTGCCGGGGGTTTCAGCCTTCCAACTGCACTTCGCCGATCACGACATCATGACGCCGGGCGATGCCCCCAACGTGCTCGTGGCCATGAACCCGGCCGCTCTCAAGGCGAACCTGCCCGATCTCCCCAGGGGTTCAGATCTCATCGTCAACACCGACGAGTTCACATCGCGAAACCTGCAACGCGTCGGCTACGCGGAGAATCCGCTCGAGACCTCCGACCTGGACGCCTACCGGGTTCACGCGATCCCGCTCACCTCGATGACCGTGGAGGCGCTCAAGGACGTTGCCGTCACCCGCAAAGAGGCCGAACGCGCGAAGAACATGTTCGCCCTCGGTCTGCTGTGCTGGCTCTATCACCGTCCGACCGAAGGAACGCTCGCATTCCTGCGCAAGAAGTTCGCGGCTCAACCGAACCTGCTGCAGGCGAACACCATCGCATTCGAGACGGGGTGGAGCTTCGGCGAGACCACTGAGGACTTCTCGGTCTCCTACGAGATCAAACCCGCGCCGGTACGTCCGGGTCGCTATCGCAACGTCAGTGGGAACCAGGCTCTGGCCTACGGGTTGCTTGCCGCGTCATGGCGCTCATCGATGCCACTCTTTCTCGGCTCCTATCCGATCACCCCTGCGTCGGACATCCTGCACGAGCTGAGCAAGCACAAACGATTCGGTGTCCGCTCGTTCCAGGCGGAGGACGAGATCGCGGGTATCGGTGCCGCATTGGGAGCTGCCTACGGTGGACATCTCGGCGTGACGACGACGTCCGGCCCCGGATTGGCGTTGAAGAGCGAGACGATCGGCCTCGCGGTCTCCCTCGAGCTTCCGCTGGTCATCTGCGACATCCAACGCGGTGGGCCATCGACCGGACTACCGACCAAGACCGAGCAGTCGGACCTGCTGCAGGCCATGTTTGGCCGGAATGGTGAGGCGCCGGTGCCGATCGTGGCGCCACGCTCGCCGAGCGACTGTTTCGATGCAGCCATCGAGGCGGCACGAATCGCGGTGACCTATCGCACACCCGTGATCCTGCTGTCCGACGGCTACCTCGCGAACGGATCGGAGCCCTGGCGCATCCCCGATCTCGACGACATGCCTCCAATAGACCCCGCATTTGCCACCGAGACCAACCACGTCGACGCCAAGGGATCGGAGGAGTTCTGGCCGTACCTGCGGGACGCCTCGACGCTCGCCAGAGCATGGGCGGCCCCCGGCACCGCCGGGCTGGAGCACCGGATCGGCGGGCTCGAGAAGCAGGACGGCAGCGGCAACGTCTCGTATGACCCGGCGGACCACGATCTGATGGTGCGAACGCGACAAGCCAAGGTCGAACGAGTAGCCGCCACGATTCCGCCACTCGAAGTTGACGACCCTGACGGCGATGCGGATGTGCTGGTCCTGGGCTGGGGTTCGACCTATGGACCCATCGGAGCTGCGGTTCGCCGTTGCCGGGACGCCGGGCTGCACGTCGCCCAGGCACACTTCCGGCATCTGAACCCGCTCCCTGACAACACCGACGTCGTCTTGCACGGCTACCGCAAGGTGCTGTTGCCCGAAATGAATCTCGGCCAGCTGGCGTTGCTGCTGCGTGGGCGGTTCCTCGTCGACATCCAGTCGTACACACAAGTGCGGGGTCTGCCCTTCAAGGCAGCCGAGCTTGCCTCGGTGATCGAGGAGGTGGCGCGTGATGAATAGCCCCGCACCCGGCTTTGGGCTGATCGCCGCTGCCGCTGGTCACGACTCCGAGGTGGACCCTTTGGCGGGTATCCCCACCGTCGACGTTCCATTGACCACCAAAGACTTCAAGACCGACCAAGAGGTCAGATGGTGCCCTGGGTGCGGCGACTACGCGGTGCTGGCAGCGGTCCAGTCCTTCCTTCCTGAGCTCAACATCCGCAGAGAGAACATCGTCTTCATCTCGGGAATCGGATGCTCCTCGCGCTTCCCGTACTACGTGAACACCTACGGGATGCACTCGATCCACGGACGCGCGCCAGCCATCGCGACTGGGCTTGCCATCTCGCGTCCGGACCTCTCGGTGTGGGTGGTCACCGGAGATGGTGATGCCCTCTCGATCGGGGGCAACCACCTGATCCATGCGCTTCGTCGAAACGTGAACCTCAAGGTCCTGCTGTTCAACAATCGCATCTACGGCTTGACCAAGGGTCAGTACTCCCCCACCTCCGAGCAGGGCAAGGTCACCAAGTCAACGCCGTTGGGGTCGCTGGACGTGCCGTTCAACCCGGTTTCACTGGCGCTTGGTGCTGAAGCGTCGTTCGTTGCGCGAACCATCGACTCCGATCGCCGTCATCTCACCGATGTGCTGCGGGCTGCCGCCCACCACCGGGGCACGGCGCTCGTCGAGATCTACCAGAACTGCAACATCTTCAACGACGGTGCCTTCGAACTGTTGAAGTCCCCCGATACTCGCGACGACGCCGTGATCCGTTTGGAGCATGGCCAGCCAGTTCGTTTCGGCGCAGAGGGTCAGCACGGGGTGGCGCGCATGCCCGACGGGACACTTCGGGTCGTGGACGTTGCCGAGCACGGCACCAAACGCCTGCTGGTGCACGACGCCCACGCGACCAACCCCGAGGTGGCATTCGCCCTTTCTCGCCTGGCAGATCCGACGTCGCTTCGGACCACTGCCATCGGCATCTACCGCGACGTCCACCGTGCGACGTACGACGATCTGTTGCATGAGCAGTTGGCAGCTGCCGCCGACGAGGAGGGGTCGGGGGATCGAGACATGCTCGAGCAGCTGATTGCTGGCACCGACACCTGGACGGTCGATGGGACGGTCGATGGGACGGTCGATGGGACGGTCGATGCCTGAGACACGGGATCGGTCAAGGTCACAGGGTGAGTGAACGCCAGCGTGGGCTGGCGTACGGCCTCGGTGCCTACCTGCTCTGGGGCGTGTTCCCGCTCTACTTCCCTCTGCTCGAGCCCACGTCGCCGGTCGAGATCTTGGCCAACCGCATCGTGTGGTCGTTCGTCGTCCTGGCCCTTGTCGTGGTCGTGGGACGACGCTGGGCATGGATAAGACCACTTTCCCGGGACCGACGCCGGCTACTGCTACTGGCTGCGGCCGGGCTGACGCTCTCCCTGAACTGGGGCGTCTACATATATGGAGTCAACAGCGAACAGGTCGTGCAGACCTCACTCGGCTATTTCATCAACCCGCTCGTCAGCGTCCTCTTCGGTGTCGTCCTGCTGCGTGAACGCCTGCGCCGCGCTCAGTGGTACGCAGTTGCACTGGGCGCGGTGGCTGTTCTGGTGCTGTCGGTCGACTACGGCGGTCTGCCCTGGATTGCTCTCGTCCTCGCCTTCAGCTTCGGCACCTACGGCTTGCTGAAGAAGGTGCTCGACATGGGTGCGCTGGAAAGTCTGACGGTCGAGACCGCGCTGCTGACGCCTATCGCAGGCGGCTACCTGCTCATTCTCGTGGCGACGGGCCAGAGTGCCCTCGCGAGCGGTGATGTCTCGCTGTCTCTGCTCCTGCTGTCCACCGGAGTGGTGACCGCGATCCCGCTTCTGCTGTTCGGTGCAGCTGCCACTCGCATTCCGTTGACGTGGATCGGGCTCCTGCAGTACGTCGCGCCCGTTCTGCAGTTCCTCATCGGCGTGGTCGTCTACGGCGAGCCCATGCCAACATCACGTTGGATCGGCTTCACGCTGGTGTGGGTCGCCCTGGTTGTCCTGGCAGCCGACTCACTCGTGGCCGTCCGTCGAGGGCGCGGCGTACCAGAGCACGAGCTGGAGGAGAGCGCGCCCGAAGCCCACTAGCCCTCGCGTGAGATGACCGCGTCGCAGAGCGCTTCGAGGGCAGCCTTGGCGGGGCCAGCAGGTAGCGGGTCAAGTGACTTCCTCGCCGCAGCGGCGTGCTCATCGAGGTCTTCCTGCGACAGCGTCATCGCTTCGCTCCTGCGCAGCAGCTCGAGGGCCCGGCTGTGCCGCTGCGCATCGCTCAGGTCACCACGAAGGAGTTCCTGGAGCTCGCTGTCCTGCGGCTGCGTCGACCCGAGGGCGTGGAGGACGGGAAGTGTCCGGACGCCCTCGCGCAGATCAGTGCCGGGGGTCTTGCCCGACGCGCCTG
>DASUFV010000349.1:0-2202 GCA_036274415.1 Actinomycetes bacterium | reverse complement strand
AGGGGTGACGACGCAGGTCGATCTCTCCTCGTCGGGCGTGCCTGCGGACCAGCCGAGCCACGATCCCTTCCTCTCCGCGGACGGCCGCTTCGTGGCCTTCAGCAGCAAGGCACTCAATCTGGTTCCTGGAAAGACCCAGGTGCGCGAGGACATCTTCTGGCGCGACCTGCAGCTGGGTGTGACCAGGCACCTCAGCTTGGGCCTGCTCGGCGCCATCGCCAACGATCAGAGCCTCTGGCCAGCCATCAGCGCCGATGGTCAGGTCGTCACGTTCACGAGCGATGCGACGAACCTCGTCCTGGGCGACACCAATGGTATGGCAGACATCTTCGTCTACGACATGACGACGCAACGGCTCACGCGCGCGAGCGTGAGCTCTGCCGGGGAGGAGGGGAACGCGGGCAGCTGGTTCAGTGCGATTTCAGGCGACGGGCGCTTCGTGGCCTTCAGCAGCTGGGCCTCGAACCTGGCGGCGAACGACACCAACGGCGATTGGGACGTCTTCGTGCACGACCGCTCGACCGGGCAGACCACCCTGATCAGCAGGGACCTTGCGGGAGGGACGAGCATCGGGCCGTCCTGGATCGACGACATCAGCCGCGACGGACGCTTCGTGAGCTTCGAGAGCATGAGCGCCAATCTGGTGCCAGGCGACACCAACGGCGTCTGGGACGCCTTCCTCCACGACCGCACGCTCGGAACGACCGTCCGGATCAGCGTCGACCCCCAGGGCAAGCAGCTCGTTCGCGAGTCCTACGGGGGCCCGTTGTCCGCCGATGGTGCTTGGATGCTGATCACCAGTCTTTCGGGGAGCCTGGTGCCCGGCGACACCAACGGGGCCTACGACGCGTTCCGCGTGGAAGTGACGACCGGCGTGATGGAGCGGATCAGCGTGGATTCGAGCGGTGCCCAGTCCGTCTACAGCGGTGGCGCATTCGCTGCCGACCTGAGCAGTGACGGCCGCATTGCGACGTTCACTGGCGCAAGCTTCACCTTGCCGCCTCAGACCTCAGGTGTCTTCGTCCGAGCATGTCCGCAGAGCACGGCGCGCTTCGGCGAAGCGAAGCCCAACTCCGCCGGATGCAGGCCCTGGATCAGTTGGTCGGGCATTCCGAGCGCGACTGCGGGCAGCGGGTTCGTCATCCGCTCGCAGGCGCAACTCAACCAGAAACCGGGCCTGTTCTTCTACGGCTACGCGCCGCATCCGTTCGGGCCGATCATTCCCTATCTGAGCGTCCTGCCCCCGCTGCGCAGACTGCCGCCGTCGCAGTCTGGCGGCTCATCCAGCGGCACCGACTGCACCGGCGGATTCCGCGTCGACTTCAACGCATGGATCGCAGGCGGCAGCGATCCGGGCCTGGTGGCTGGCACCACGGTGTACGGCCAGTTCTGGTCGCGCGACCCGGGCTATCCCGCGCCCGGCAACTACAGCCTCACGGACGCCGTGGACCTGACGATCCAGCCTTGAGCGCGCGGACGATTCAGCGCTTCGGCTCGGTCGCGCCGCAGTGGACTTCGGTCAACTGGCCCGCAGGGATCGCCACTTCGCGCCTGAGTGCTTGAGTGCCGGAGCCCTCGGTGCAGAGCACGAGGTTCTTGCCGGCGGGCACGAGCCAATCGCGCGCGCCGCCGTTGGTGACGTTGTCCCAGGCGATGCAGACGCCGTCGTGCTCGATGCGGATCTTCGCGCTCTCGGCGCTTCCGTCGTAGTTCACGCGCAGGCGGCCGCCGGGCTCCACGGCGAGCTCGAGCGCGTTGGCGCTCTGGCCGGCATCCAGTCGCAGGCCGGCGAGCACGGCGCAGCCGCCGCCGGGAGTGATCGCGACGAGGTCGTAGACGCCGGGCTCGAGCGCGCCGAACTGGAACTGGCCGGACTTCGAAGTGGATGCTCTCAGAGTCAGGTCGCCTCCGACTTGGGAGAGCGTCACGTCGGCCTGCACGGCGGAGCGCTCCGCCGCGTCGACAACTCGACCCGCTACGGAGCACCCGGATCGCAGCGTCAGCGTCACATTGGAGTCGCCGGCGGTCACCCTGAGGGGCAGCGAATTGGCCAGCAGGTTGTCGGCCTTGTAGCCGGCGGATGCGACGAGCTCGTAAGTGCCGGGCGCAAGCGGTCCCAAAGCGAAGGCGCCTTGTGCGTCCGTCTTGGCAGAGACCGGTCCGAGCTGCTCGTCGAAGTTGGTGACGACCCTGGCCTGGCAC
>DASUFV010000348.1:0-15926 GCA_036274415.1 Actinomycetes bacterium | reverse complement strand
GCGACGGCATGCCGGCGACCGACGAGCCAGCGGATGGCACCGTAGAAGACCCAGCCCAGCAGTCCGAGCAGCAGAGCCTGGTTTTCATCGGGAACGGTCACTCGGATCAGGACGACGACCGGGACAACGACGATCGCCAAGATCGTCGACACGCCCAGCAGGGTCCGCGCGCGACGGCGCTCTGCGCCGGTCACGCCCGCGGGAACGGCAAGGAGGCGCTCGGACCACCCTCGTCCGGCGCGAAGCACCTGGGCCCCCGTCGACATGCTCCCCTCCAGTAGTCATATCGTGACGGAAAGTGATCAAAAGCGCCAGCAAACCGGAGTTTCTGGGCCAGCCGAGGACAGGTGCCGGAGTTCGGACGCTTTCCACGAAGCGGCACGATGCATCGTGACGCTCGTGACAGAGCGTGAGCCCCCGCTACGCTCGCGCGGGTGACTTCACCGCCGAGCAGTGCCAGGGCGCTCACCGATGTCGCCGACAGTGACTGGACGGCCGACCTCGAGCTGGCCCTGGAGCTGGCTGATGCCGCCGCCAAGGTCACGGTCGCAGCGTTCGGGGGCCGCCAGCAGGTGCGGCTGAAGGACGACGCCACCCCAGTCACCGAAGTCGACGCGGCAGCCGAAAAAGCGATCCGGGAACTGCTGGCGCAACGCCGCCCAGATGACGGGGTCAGGGGAGAGGAGATCGGCGAGACACCTGGTACCAGCGGTCGGGTGTGGGTCATCGACCCGATCGACGGCACTCGGATGTTCGCCGAGGGTGTCCCGCTGTGGACGACCCTGATCGGACTCCGCGTCGGGCCGACGGGCGGACCAGTCATGGTCGGCGTCGCGGACGCTCCCGTGTTGGGTGAGCGCTACTGGGCGACGTCCGGTGGCGGGGCGTTCTGCAACGACCGCGCGATCTCGGTGTCGTCGGTCGACCGCCTGCAGGACTCGTTCGTGCTGCATGCGGCCATCGAAGAGTTCGATCGCGACAACGGTTCTGGGATCGATGCCCTCCGCAGCGTGATCGCAAGTGCCAGGACGAGCCGGGGGATCGGCGACGGCTGGGCCCACCTGCTCGTCGCCCGTGGGGCGGCCGAGGTGCTCGTCGAGCAGGGCCCGTGCTTTGAGTGGGACTGGGCGGCGACGAGCGTCATCGTCCACGAAGCCGGAGGGCGGGTCAGTCGGCTGGAGGGGGGGCCGCCCCACGACGGCGACCACCTGCTGGTGTCCAACGGCCTGCTTGAGGACGAGGTCCGTCGCGTCCTTCGCAGCGGACGGAATGGGACGGAGGCGTGACCGTTGCGAACCACCGGAGTTGCTGAGCGCGTTGCGGATGTCCTCGAGGTGCTGGCCGCAGCACGCAAACCCGTGACGGTCACCCAGGTCGCCGAGCGAATCGGGGTGCACAAGGCCACGGCGTCCCGCTTGCTGGGCACGCTCGCCGAGCGGGGTCTGGTGCGTAAGGGCCCGGAGGGCTACCGGCTCGGGCCTCGACTGGCGCGACTGGCCGTCGATGCGGTCACCGACCTCGGCGTTGTCGAAGTCTCCAGGCCGATCCTGCGTGAGCTGGCATCGGCGACCGGCGAGGTGGCGTACCTGTCCCTGCCGATGGGGCGAGCGGTGCTCTATCTCGAGCACGTCGCACCGTCGCGTGGCGGACGCGAGGAGCCATGGGTGTGGCTGCGCGGTAGCCCTCTGCATTGCTCGTCGAGCGGCAAGGTGTTCGCGGCCTATGGCGCGGTACCCGATCTGGAGGAGGCGCTCCAGCCTCCGCTTCCCAAACGAGCGCGTCGCACCATCAGCGACCCCGACGAGTTCATGCGGCTGTTGCCGCAAGTGCGCAACCAGGGGTTCGCGATGTCGGTGGACGAGCTGGAAGACGGCATGAGCTCGGTTGCGGTGCCCATCCTGACACCAGACAGCTCGGTGCTGGCGGCGGTAGGGGTGGCCGGGCCCAGCGAACGGCTCACCCCACGCCGGTTGCGCACTGTGAGCGTCTCGGCGCGATCGGCCGCGAGCGTGCTGGCGCGACGCGCGCTGCCGCTTCTGGCTGAGGCCGCCCCGATGGTCACTATGGCCGAGCGGGCCGAGCGGGCGGACCGGAGCGCCTGACCGTCAGCGCGTCGTCGGTTGAGTCGTCTGTTGCGCCGTCATCGACTTGTGACCAGCAGGTCATCCAACCTTGACCGGATTGGTTGCCGAGAGGGCAACATGGCGGGAGGCGCCAGCGGAGGTTTCCCTACGCTGCCGCCTTGCGGAGGAGCCGGTCGCGGAGGGAGAAGCATGAACAGGAGGCGCAGCGTGCGCACGATGGTGGCGCTCGTGGCATCGGGCCTGGCGGCGTTGGTGGTCACTGGCGCTGGCGCAACGAGTGCTGGCGCGGCAGATGGCGACGACTCGGACTCGAGCGTTCTTCGGGTCGGTGTGATGAGCGGCATCGAGAATCCCAACATCTGGGCGCTCAACAGCGTCTCGGAGTGGTCAGCCGTCACTCTCCAGTACGACATGCTGCTCAAGTTCAGCAATGACGACCTCACGGCAGCTCCTTCGCTGGCCGAAGGGTGTGAGCACAACGACGACTACACCGAGTGGACGTGCACCCTCAAAGACGGGCTGAAGTGGAGCGATGGCGAACCGCTCACGGCGGAAGACATCCGGTTCACCTATCAGCTGATCAAGGACAAGCGCTTCCCGTACTTCCGGAGCTACATCCCGAGCGGCTCGGAGTTCGCCGCTCCCGATGACACAACGTTCGTCTGGACCACGCCTGAGCCCTCGACGAAACCGGATATCCCGCCGTGGATCTACATCGTTCCCGAACATGTGTGGGGCCAATACGCCGATCTCGACAGCAAGGGCCTCAAGGCGGTTGAAACCGTGCCGACCGTCTCCAGCGGGCCGTACCAGATGACCAAGGCCGTGCCGGGTCAGAACTGGACCTTCACCAGGAACCCCAACTACTGGGGCGAGGAGCCAGCGTTCGACACGATCGTCTACCAGCAGTTCACCAACGTCGAGGCGATGGTTCAGGCGCTGAAGAACGGCGACATCGACATGGCCGATGAGCTCGAGGCGTCCTTGTTGCCGTCGCTTGAGTCTGAAGACAACATCACGGTGCAGAAGGTCACCCCGGACTGCTGGAACAACCTTGCGTTCAACTTCGGCGGGCAGACGGCCGACGCCGACCCGCACCCCGCTTTGCAAGACCTCACCGTGCGCAAGGCCATCGCGATGGCGATCGACAAGCAGGCGATCGTCGACAAGGTGTACCCGGGCGCGGGTGTTCCGGGCGAGACGATCGTTCGTCCGCTCTCGACCTACTGGCACCTCGACATCCCTGACGACGAGGTGATCCCGTACGACCCTGAAGCGGCCAACCAGATGCTGGACGAGGCCGGGTACGAACGGAACGCCGACGGCGTGCGGGTCGACCCGAAGTCAGGTCGTCCGCTCGAACTGAGGATGCCCACGTCGAACGACACCATGGGCGCGGACGCGTCCGGCAAGCTGATTGCGGGATACCTCGACCAGATCGGCATCAAGGTCGACGCCCAGCCGACGAGCGCCGGCCGGGTCTACGAGTACCAGCAGACCGGCAACTTCGACATGTACATCTGGTACTGGTGCGGTGACCCCGACCCGGACTACCAGTTGTCGGTCTTCACCTCCGACCAGTGCACCTCCCCTGATGACTACGGGCTGAGTGACGGCTGCTGGAAGGACGAGAAGTTCGATGCGATGTACCTGGCGCAACGCAATGAGGTCGACCAGGAGAAACGCCGGCAGATCGTCCTGGAGGCGCAGCAGTACGTCTACGACCAGATACCGGCCATCCCGTACGTGTACCCCAACTCGTTGCAGGCGTATCGCAACGATCTCGTCACTAACCTCACCCCCGTCCCTGGCGAGGACGGATACATCCTTCCCAACTACAGCTACGAACCGCTCGTCACTGTCCGCCCCGCTGACAACGCGGAATCATCGGGCAGCTCGTCATCGGGCCTGCCCGCTTGGGCATGGGTGGCTGGCGGAGCAGTGATACTCCTTGGCATCGTGCTCTACGTTCGGCGAGGTGGTCGTACCTCCGACGACGAGGCGTAGCGGGTTACTGCATGGGGAGTTGTAGGTGAGCCTTCGGTATCTCGGCAAGAAGGTGCTGTGGGCGTTTCTCACGCTGTTCTTCGTCCTGTCGGTCAACTTCTTCCTGTTTCGCGTCATGCCGGGAGACCCGGTTGCACTACTGGCGCGAAGTCAACGACTGACACCAGAAGCGATTGAGCAGCAGCGTGCGCTTTTCGGCCTCGACCAGCCGTTGTTCCAGCAGTACCTGACCTATCTCGGGCAGACGGCCCGATTCGAGTTCGGGTCCGACCTGATCTCCGGCCAGCCGGTCTGGGGTCAGATCACGGCGCGAATATGGCCGACCGTGCTGCTGGTGGGCGTCGGGACGACGCTGGCGGTCGTGCTCGGCGTGCTCGGTGGCATCAAGGCCGGGTGGAAGCGAGGCAGCCGCTTCGATCGCAACAGCACGTACGGATCCTTGGTCCTCTATGCCACTCCTGAAGGCTGGCTGGGCATGCTGCTGCTGATCGTGTTCGCGGGCAGCCTGGGATGGTTTCCCTCCGGCGGATATGCGAGCCCGAACGCGGAGGGGTTCGAACGGGTGACCGACATCGCCAACCATCTGGTGCTGCCCGCACTCACCCTCGCGCTCGCGTACATCGGCCAGTTCCTACTTGTGATGAGGTCGTCACTGTTGGACGTCAAGGACGAGGAATATGTGGACGTCGCGCGTGCGAAGGGCCTCGCCGACCTCCAAGTGAGGCGCAAACACGCGGTGCCGAACGCGATTCTGCCGACGTACACCCTCACCGTACTGAGCTTTGGGTTCGTCCTCGGCGGAGCGATAGTGGTCGAGGCGATCTTCTCTTGGCCGGGACTCGGGCTACTCACGTACGAGGCCATCGAGCAGCAGAACTATCCCGTCTTGCAGGCGGTCTTCTTGATCGCCAGCTTCTCTGTGATCGTTGCCAACTTGATCGCCGACATCACCTACACCTACCTCGACCCGAGAATCGAGGAGGTGTGACATGGCGACCGCCAGCTCTGCCGCAGATGTCGTGACCGTCAGTCCGCGTCGGCTTGCGTGGCAGCGCCGTCGTCGGTCGCTGGCGACGAACTGGCACATCTTTCGCCACAACAAACAGGCCACCGTCGGGCTCATGATCCTGCTGCTCGCAGGCCTCGTCGCGGTCATCTCGCCGTTCGTTGTTCCTGAGTCAGACCTCGACCCGGCAACTGCCACCGGAACCCCCAATAGCCCGCCGTCTCCCGGGTATCCGCTAGGCACCGACAACTTCGGGCGGTCTGTGCTCGACCTGCTGATCGCTGGGACGCGGGTGTCGCTGCTGGTCGGAATCACGGCCACGATCGGCGCGGTGTTCATCGGCGCAGTGATCGGTCTCGTGAGCGGCTTCTACGGAGGAACCAAGATCGACCTCGTCCTCAACGCATTGACCGACTGGTTCCTCGTCATTCCGTGGCTCGTGCTCGCCATCGCCATGGCGTCCATCCTCGGACCGACGTTGTGGAACATCATCGCCGTCATCGCAGTGACGTCCTGGGCTACCACGGCACGCTTGGTTCGCGCCCAGACCTTGAGCGTCCGCAGTCTCAGTTACATCGAGCGCGCCCGCGTCTTGGGAGCGAGTGACTGGACGCTCATGACGCGGCACATCCTGCCCAACGTATGGCCGGTCATCTTCGCCAACACCGTGCTCACGGTGTCGATCGCGATCCTGTCCGAGACCACGCTCGCCATCTTGGGGCTCGGCTCAGCCGACGCCATCTCGTGGGGGCGAATCATCGAAGAGGCCTTCAACGCCGGAGCGATGACCAACGGTTATTGGTGGTGGATGATCCCGCCGGGCATCGCGATCGTGCTCGTGTGTCTGGCGTTCTCAATGTGCGGTCACGCACTCGACGAGATTCTCAACCCCAAGCTGCGCCGCGGCTAGGTAGTGAAATGTGAGCGCCTACGTGAACGTCGGCGACGCTCGACCCGGTGACGTCGTGCCCGAGTCGATTTCAGGCGTCAACCCGTTCGATCGACCGGGGGAGTGGCTGAAGTGTGCTCTGCACACCCACAGCACGAACAGCGACGGAACCCTCAGCCCGCAGGATCTCGTTCGCACGTACGACGAAGCGGGCTTCGATGTCGTGGCCATCACCGATCATTGGCGGTTGACCGAGGTAGACGGGACTGACCGAACGTTGACCCTTCCAGCGGCAGAGCTCGGCTGGGACGTCAAGCACCCGCGGTATCCGCGACAGAGCGCTGAGTTTCTGGCATACGGCATCGACCACATCCCGGACGACCCCGGCGGAGACCGCGACAACTGGTACGTCAACGACGCCGAGCACTACGAAGTGCGGACTTTTCCCGACCTGACCCAGGGTGCCGAGTGGGCGGCCTCGATGGGTGCGGTCGTCTATGTCGCGCATCCGTACTGGACGCACATCGCGATGGAAGACCTGACGGCCCAAGAGGGGTTTGCGGGCCTCGAGGTGTTCAACGGTTCGTCCCACATCGAATGCGGTCGCGGGGACGCTTCGGTTTGGTGGGACGAGCTGCTCGGACGTGGCCGCCGCACCTTCGGAATCGCAACCGACGACCAGCACAATCCGCTCTTCGAGCTCGGCACCGCGTGGACGATGGTCAAAGCGACTGAGCGAAGCCGCGAGGCAGTACTGGACGCGCTGCGGTCGGGTTTTGCCTACTTGTCGCATGGCCCGGAAATCCATCACATCGACATCACAGACGATGCCATCGAAGTGCACTGCTCGCCCGCCACCTCGGTACTGCTCCAGAGTGAGGAAGAGCTCGGGATTGCCGTCACGATCGGTCGCGGTGGCAAACGGCAGGGCGAGGTGCTGTCGACAGACAACAACGGCCAAATCACCTCGGTGCGCTTCGATCGAGGGCGCAGCCCTAGCCGATACGCACGGATCACCATCATGGACGCGCAGGGTCGTCGGGCGTGGAGTAATCCGATCTGAGGCTGGCGTCCCTAGACTGGCGAGGTGGGCATCCAGATCAGTCCGAGCATTCTTTCCGCCGACTTCTCGCGATTGGCGGCTGAAGTCGAGTCAATCTCCGGCGTAGCCGACTGGGTCCACGTCGACGTGATGGACAACCATTTCGTGCCCAACCTGACGCTGGGTCTGCCGGTCGTCGAGTCGTTGCGCAAGGCGTCGTCGATGCCGATCGACTGTCATCTGATGATCGAGAGCCCCGATCGATGGGCGCCTGCCTACGCCGAGGCGGGAGCAGAGTCCGTGACGTTCCACGTCGAAGCAGCGCAGGCGCCGGTCCGGCTGAGCCGGGAGATCCGAAGCCTGGGGGCTCGTGCCGGAATGGCGCTCAAACCGGCGACGCCGATCGAGCCTTACGCAGACTTGCTGGGCGAGCTCGACATGGTGTTGCTGATGACGGTCGAGCCAGGGTTCGGTGGTCAAGCTTTTCTCGATGTCGTGCTGCCGAAGATCCGGCGCACCCGAGCTCTGCTCGAAGGTCGCGAATCGTCGGTGTGGCTGCAGGTCGACGGTGGCATTTCGCCAGACACGATCGAGCGGGCGGCAGAAGCCGGTGCTGACGTGTTCGTCGCAGGTTCTGCGGTCTTCACCTCTGACGACCCTGCTGCCATGGTCCGTTCACTCCGGGCATCGGCCGAAGCGGCCAGCCCGCTCTGAGCTCAGCGCCCGGTTCCAGGCTGCGGATCTCCGGTTTCACCTGATGAGTGGTGTGAGAGACTGGCTGCAACGTTGAAGCACGCTCCGGGGTCGGTGAAAGTCCGAACCGGCGGTGACAGCCCGCGACCCGATCGCAGCCAGTGATCGGTTGACTCGGTGAAACTCCGAGGCCGACGGTGAAAGTCCGGATGGGAGGCGCGTGCCTTCGGCTCGGCGTGGCCAGCGGCCCGTCGGGGCCGGTGGTGTCGTGTTGGGAGCTCCGGAGCCCGAGTGGGCAGGAACCGAGATGGCCAGCACGATCGAGATCGACGCCATGCAGCGCGCCCTCTCGTTGGCGACTCGCGCCGAAGCGCCGACCCATCCGAACCCTCGCGTTGGTGCCGTTGTGCTCGACGCAGCTGGCTCGATCGTCGGCGAAGGGTTTCATCGCGGGGCTGGCACACCTCACGCGGAAATCGAGGCGCTTAGGGATGCCGGACCGTCCGCGTCCGGTGCCACCGTGGTCGTGAGTCTCGAGCCCTGCAACCACTCCGGCCGCACCGAGCCCTGCACGGCATCGTTGCTTCAGGCTGGTGTCAGTCGCGTGGTCTTTGCCCAGACCGACCCCAATCCGGTCGCCGCCGGCGGGGCGGAGGTCCTTCGCGGTGCAGGTCTGAGCGTGGAGGGGGGCGTTCTCTCCGAGCGTGCGCGTGAACTGAACCCGATCTGGACACTGGCGATGCAACGCCAGCGTCCCTTTGTCACCTGGAAGGTCGCTGCCACGGTGGACGGACGCGTCGCGGCGTCCGACGGATCGAGTCGCTGGATCACGGGCTCATCGGCCAGGGCCGAGGTGCACGCCCTCAGGGCGCAAGTCGACGCCGTGGTGGTCGGCACCGGAACGGTGCTCGAGGACGATCCGCAGCTCACCGCACGCGATGCTGAGGGGCAGCCGATCGAACGTCAGCCACTTCGCGTGGTCGTCGGTCACCGATCGATCCCTGCGTCGGCGAAGGTGAATGACGACTCCGCCGAGACGCTTCACCTCCCGTCGCATGAGCCGACGGAGGTGCTCGAGGAGCTCTTCGCGCGCGACGTGCATCACACCCTTCTGGAGGGTGGGCCGACCCTTGCGGCGGCGTTCGTCAGCGCTGGCGCAGTAGACCGCGTGGTCGGTTACACCGCGCCTGCGCTGCTGGGCGACGGTGCCTCGCTGCTCGGACCGATCGGCGTGGCCAGCATCAGTGACGCAGTGCGCTTCGCGTTCGACGATGTCTCGCTGGTTGACGGTGATCTCAGATGGAGTGGACGACTGTCTGACGTCCCTTTGTTCACGGAAGGAGCCCGGTGATGTTCACAGGGATCGTCGAGGAGCTCGGCCGAGTGCTGGACGTCGAGAAGTCGCCTACGTCAGCGCGCATTCAGATCTCCGGCCCCCTTGTGACGTCCGACGCCAACGTGGGCGACTCCATCGCAGTCAACGGGGTGTGTCTGACGGTTACGTCGGTGTCCGACGGAGCCTTCAGCGCTGATGTCATGCACGAGACTCTCAAGCGGTCCAGCCTCGGCGGCATCGACATCGGGTCGCCCGTCAACCTAGAGCGACCTGTCACCCTCGCGACCAGACTGGGTGGCCACCTGGTGCAAGGTCATGTCGATGCCACGAGCAGCATCCTGACCCGCACACCCGGCGATTCGTGGGAGACGGTGCGCTTCGGGCTGCCGGAAGAGCTGGCCCGCTACGTCGTGGAGAAGGGTTCGATCACGGTCGACGGTGTATCGCTGACGGTGTCTGGGCTTGGATCTGATTGGTTCGAGGTGAGCCTCATCCCCACCACGCTCGAACTCACCACGTTGGGCACCAAGCAGCCCGGCGACCTCGTGAACCTCGAGGTCGATGTCGTCGCGAAGTACGTAGAGCGCATGCTGCAAGGAGGGGAGTCATGAACCAAGGAAGCAAGACTCCGGCGGTCCGGCTTGACTCCATCGAGCAGGCGGTCGCGGACATCGCTGCCGGAAAGCCGATCGTGGTCGTCGACGACGAGGACCGCGAGAACGAGGGCGACCTCATCTTTGCGGCTCAACGCGCGACGCCAGAGCTGGTCGGATTCATGATCCGGCACACATCAGGTGTCATCTGTGTCGCCATGACTGGCGCCGACCTCGATCGACTGGCGCTGCCCCCGATGACGATGGTGAACGAGGACCGCAAGGGAACCGCGTACGCGGTGAGCGTCGACTCGCGGGACGGCATCACGACCGGCATCTCCGCGTCCGACCGCGCTCACACCATTCGCGTTCTTGCGGACTCGGCAACCGAGCCCAACGAGATCACCCGCCCAGGACACGTCTTCCCGTTGCGTGCGGCAGAAGGTGGAGTGCTTCGGCGTCCTGGCCACACCGAGGCGGCCGTCGATCTTGCCCGCATGGCCGGGCTCAACCCTGCCGGCGCCATCTGTGAGCTCGTCCACGACGACGGCTCGATGATGCGGTCTCCGGCGCTGCGCGAGTTCGCTGACGAGCATGGGCTCACGATGATCTCGATCGCCGATCTCATCGCCCACGTGCGCAGAACCGAGAAGCAGATCGAGCGCGTTGCGAGCACCGTGCTACCGACGCGGTTCGGCACGTTTACTGCCTACGGTTACCGCGACACGATCACGGGCACCGATCACGTGGCTCTGGTCTGCGGAGAGATCGGTGACGGCGAACAGGTGCTGGTGCGGGTCCACTCCGAGTGCCTCACGGGGGACGTCCTCGGTTCCACCCGGTGTGACTGTGGAGCGCAGCTCGCAACGGCGATGCAGCGCGTCGCGGACGAAGGTCGTGGCGTCGTCCTTTACCTACGAGGTCACGAAGGGCGCGGTATCGGGCTCCTGCACAAGCTGCGGGCGTACCAGTTGCAGGACGCCGGAGCGGACACGGTGCAGGCCAACCTCGAGCTCGGGTTGCCGGCTGATGCCCGCGACTACGGCACGGGTGCGCAGATCCTTGCTGACCTCGGTGTGCACAGCATGCGTCTGCTCACCAACAACCCGACCAAGCGCGCTGGCCTAGAGGGCTACGGCCTCAGCATTGCCTCTCGCGAACCGCTGCCGCCGCTGGTCACCGATGCCAACGTCCGCTACCTCACGACGAAGCGAGACCTCATGGGTCACGAGCTGCCGGATCTGTCGATGCCGGTGCACCGGACGGTTCCCGGCGGTGACGAGTCGTGAGCGGGCTCGGAGCACCCTCGCTCTCGGTGTCCGGCAAGGGTTTGCGAGTCGGGGTCGTTGCAGCGTCGTGGCATACCGAGGTGATGGACGGACTGGTGGCCGGCGCCCTTGGGTCGCTCGAACGCGCCGAGGTCACTGACCCGCCGCTGCTGCGAGTGCCGGGAGCTTTCGAGCTCCCGCTCGGGGCAGCGCACCTGATGAAGAGCTGCGATGCGGTCGTGGCGCTGGGTGTCGTCATCCGTGGTGGAACACCGCACTTCGACTACGTCTGCTCCGCTGCGACCCAGGGTTTGTTGCGAGTGAGTCTGGACGCCGGGCGTCCGGTTGGCTTCGGAGTGTTGACCTGCGACGACGAACAGCAGGCACTCGATCGCGCGGGCCTGGAAGGTTCGCGCGAAGACAAAGGTGCTGAGGCGGCCGAAGCCGCCGTTGCTCTGGCTGTTGCACTCCGGTCGTGACCCGGTCACTACTCTGGTGCGAGCCGATTGCCTGAAGGGCAGACATGAAGACCTTCGACGACTTGTTCAATGAGCTGCAGGGACGCAGCATGAGCCGCCCCGACGGTTCGGGGACCGTACGACTCCTCGATGAGGGAGTCCACGCGATCGGCAAGAAGCTGGTCGAGGAGGCGGCCGAGACGTGGATGGCCGCTGAGCATGAAGGAGCCGATCGCGCCGCTGAAGAGCTCGCTCAGCTGCTCTACCACGCGCAAGTGATGATGGTCGCCTGCGACCTGTCGCTCGAAGACGTGTACCGGCGCCTCTGACCCTCACCAGTTCCCAGCACCATCCGGAAGGACTCTCATGCTCCGCGTCGCCGTACCCAACAAGGGCTCGTTGTCCGAGCCGGCTTCCCGCATGCTGCGTGAAGCCGGATACCGGCAACGCACTCAGGCTCGCGAGCTGGTACTGCACGATCCCGAGAACGACACCGAGTTCTTCTTCCTCCGCCCGCGTGACATCGCCACTTACGTCGGGTCTGGTCAGCTCGACGTCGGGATCACTGGTCGTGACCTGCTCCTCGACAGCGGGACGGACGCGCACGAGATCATGCCCCTGGGGTTCGGCGCCTCGACGTTCCGTTTCGCCGCGCTCCCTGGAACGGCGTCGACGACGGCGGAGATCGAAGGGCTTCGGGTCGCCACGTCCTATCCCGGTTTGGTCGCCGCGCACTTGGCCGATCGGGACGTCACAGCAACGGTCATCCGCTTGGACGGCGCGGTCGAGACCTCGGTGCGGCTCGGTGTTGCTGACGTCATCGCGGATGTTGTTGAGACCGGGTCCACGCTTCGCCAGGCGGGCCTCGAGCTCTTCGGGGAACCAATCCTGCAGAGCGAGGCGGTTCTGATCCGAGGAAACGGTGGGGTGGCGAACGCCGAGCTGGACGCCAGCATCGACCAACTGGAGCGCCGCCTCAATGGGGTCATGGTCGCCGCCACTTACGTGATCGTCGACTATGACGTCCCTGCTGCGCTCGTCGAGCGCGCCTGTGAGATCACGCCGGGCATCGAGTCTCCGACCATCTCGCCGCTGCACGATCCAGAGTGGGTGGCCGTGCGTGCGCTGGTGCCGCGCCCGGACACGAACAATGTCATGGACGACCTCTACGACCTGGGCGCACGGGGAATCCTGGTCACCGACATCCACGCCTGTCGCTTGTAGTGGTGCCGTCTCCATCAGAGCCCACTTCTGGGCCCTTTGCTGGGGCCGCCATCCCGTCGCCCCTGCTTCCGGACGATGACGGCTCCGCATCGGCGGAATTGCGCAAGGGGCTCGCCGACGTGGCTGCCGGCGAGGTCACTGGCGCTGCAGTCCTCCAGGCCATGGCGGGTGCGCGTCTGCTCGTGCCGGTCGTTGCGGTGCTGGAAACCACGAGTGACGACGCCCCCGGAGTGGAGAAGGACTCGTCGATGGCCGTGGCATTGCTCGACTCACCGAGCCACGGCCGCGCCTTGCTGGCCTTCTCCGGCATGGACGCGTTGAGTGCGTGGAGCGCTGAGGCGCGCCCTGTGTCACTCGCCGGTCCGCTGTCGGCGCGCGCCGCCGTCTCCGAGCGCGCCGACGCCTTGCTGGTCGACGTCGCTGGTCCCGCTCCATTCGCCGTGACGGGCTACGAGCTCCTGTTGCTCGCATCGCTTGCGCGAGGGCAGGGGCCGCTCGCCCGCGATCCGGTGCTTCAGCGGGCCATCAGCACGGTGCTGCCTGAGAGCTGGTCGTTCAAGCTGCACGCGAGCGGCGAGGATGCCCCGGCCCGACTCGTCATCCAGGACGTCCAGCAAGTGAAGGGCGCCCACGACACGGCCGGCGAGCAGCAACGTCGGGACGCCGTTGAGGCGCTGGCGCGAGACCGTGTGGTCGCCCAGCTGCTCCCGCACGGCCTGCACGTCAGCTTCCACGACCTATAGGGCGACGTCCAATAGGGCGATGTCTGGCGTGGCGCGCGACGTCGAGAATGATCTTTGCCACCATCGAGTCATGACAGCTGACCAGACTGACCTGACGCGTCGCTTGATCGCAGAGTTCGTAGGGACGTTCGCGCTCGTGTTCCTCGCCGTGGGCACAGCAGTGGTGGGCGGAGCCGAAGGGGCCAGCAGTATCGGGATCGCGCTCGCCTTCGGCCTCGTGCTGGTGTTCGGCGTCTACGCATTCGGACCCGTGAGCGGATGCCACATCAACCCGGCTGTGACGATCGGGATGTTGCTCAGCAGGCGGATCGACCCAGCGGTCGGCGGGCTCTACGTGGTCGTCCAGTTCCTTGGTGGTGTGCTGGGCGGGTTCATGCTTTGGCTCATGGTCGAGCAGTTCGACGTGATCGACCAGACCGGCGTCCTTGGCTCGAACGGCTACGGAGCCAGCGCTGGTATCAACCTGGCCGGAGCGTTGGTCGTCGAGACCTTGCTGACGCTGTTCTTTGTCCTCGCGGTGCTGCTCGTCACCGACCGAGTGGGTAATGCTGCGTTGGCAGGCGTCGGCATCGGCGCGGCACTGGCGGCCGTGCACCTGATCGGCATTGGCCTCACCGGAACCTCGGTCAACCCGGCCCGGTCCTTCGGCCCAGCGCTGTTCGCAGGTGGCACGCCGCTCGAGCAGGTGTGGGTGTTCATCCTGGCGCCAGCGGCCGGAGGAGTGCTGGCTGCGTTGCTCTACCCGGTGATCAGAGCCTCCGTTCCGCCCACGACGACCACCGAGGCACCCTGATTCCCAGCCGATCGCACCCTTGAGGCGCACGCCGGCGATTGGGTGGCCGTGCCCCAGCCCTGGTAGCCTCTGGGGTCGACCGGCCCTGCCCGCTCCGGCACGTCCGCAGCGAGTTGGGTCTGCAAGTGGAGGCTCGCTCCCACCCGCATCGACCGCTGAGGTCGTCGGGTTCGGTCACGCCGGGCTCGGTGTTCGGCGGTGTGCCAGGCGCATCATGGCCTGGCGCGACCATCATGGGCCCCCGCTGCATCTGCGCGAGGGGCCCGTTTTCGCGCCGGGGTCGCGTCCTGACAGCTCACACAAGGAGTACTCATCAGCGTCGAACCGCGTATCAACGACCGGATCCGCGTCCCAGAGGTGCGGTTGGTCGGTCCGAACGGAGAGCAGGTCGGCATAGTCCGGATCGAGGATGCCCTGAGGCTCGCTCAGGAGTCAGACCTCGATCTCGTCGAGGTCGCACCGATGGCGCGTCCACCGGTGGCCAAGCTCATGGACTACGGCAAGTTCAAGTACGAGTCCGCGATGAAGGACCGTGAGGCCCGCAAGAACCAGGCCCACACCATCATCAAGGAGATGAAGCTCCGCCCGAAGATCGACCAGCACGACTACGAGACCAAGAAGGGTCACGTTGTCCGATTCCTCAAGGCGGGGGACAAGGTGAAGATCACGATCATGTTCCGTGGTCGTGAGCAGAGTCGCCCCGAACTCGGGTTCCGGTTGCTGCAGCGCCTCGCCGAAGACGTGGCCGAGCTCGGATTCGTCGAGTCATCGCCGAAGCAGGACGGTCGCAACATGGTGATGGTGCTGGCGCCGGTCAGGAAGAAGGCGGACGTGATGGCCGAGCAGCGCGCCGAGCGGCAGAGTCGCAAGCGCGACGCCGAGCGAGCAGCGCAGGCGCCGGACGCCACGGACGCTGCGGACGCCAGGGACACCACAGACGCAGAGACCAGCACCCCGCCAGCCACCAGCAACTCAGCCTGACGCACGAGAACCGGAGTAGAGCACGATGCCGAAGAACAAGACGCACAGCGGCACCAAGAAGCGGGTCCGAGTGACCGGCCGAGGCAAGCTGATGCGCGAGCGCACCAACCGTCGCCACAACTTCGAAGGCAAGTCGAGCCGCCGCACGCGTCGACTTGCACTCGACGTCGAGCTGTCACCTGCTGACACCAGCAAGGCCAAGAAGCTGCTCGGACGCTGACCCGTACACCCACGCCACCGCGTCGCCCACCGGCGGCGCGCATGAACGCAGGAGACACACATGGCACGCGTCAAGCGCGCAGTCAATGCACAGAAGAAGCGCCGCACCACTCTGGCCCGCGCCGAGGGGTACCGCGGTCAGCGGTCGCGCCTCTACCGCAAGGCCAAGGAGCAGGTCACGCACTCCCTAGGCTACGCGTACCGCGACCGCAAGGCGCGCAAGGGCGACTTCCGTCGGCTGTGGATTCAGCGCATCAACGCCGCGTCCCGGCAGCACGGGCTGACCTACAACCGGTTCGTGCAGGGCCTGAAGGCCGCCGGCCTCGAAGTCGACCGACGGATGCTCGCTGACCTGGCGGTCAACGACCCGACGGCGTTCGCAGCCCTGGTGGAGCAGGCCAAGCAGGCACTGCCGAGCGACCGCAACGCACCGGCCGCCTGACACCGAAGGCACGTGAGGGTGCGGCTGGGGAGCACGGTGGGAGCCGAGCTCACCGACCCGCGCTCCGCACGCGTCAAGCGATTGCGCCGCCTCACCCGACGCAAGTCGCGCGCCGACGCCGGTCAGTTCCTGGCCGAGGGTGAGCACG
>DASUFV010000347.1:0-2006 GCA_036274415.1 Actinomycetes bacterium | reverse complement strand
GCCAGCGTGCCCTGGATCTCGTCACACGCACGCACGCACCTAGAGCAGACGATGCACGCCTTGGGATCGAAGTTGAAGTACGGGTTGCTCTCATCGATCGGCTGGTCGAAGTGCGTGTGCCCTTCACGCCCGTACCGCACGTCGGTCAAACCAACGGTCTCGGCCATGGCGTGCAGCTCGCACGCGCCGTCAACGCAGCTGCCCTCGGGGTGGTCTGACAGGTAGAGCTCGACAACGCCCTGACGCAGCTTGTCGACCTTGGGCGTCGTCGTCGCGACCTTCATCCCCGGCGCGACCGGTGTCGTACAGGACGCCGGAGTGCCCGGGCGACCCTCGATCTCGACCAGACACACTCGGCACGAGCCGAACGCCTTGAGGGTCTCGGTGGCGCACAGCTTCGGAACGTCGACACCGGCCTCGGCGGCCGCCCGCATGATCGACGTGCCCTCGGGCACGGTGACGCTGATGCCGTCGATCTCGACTTCGACCGTTGCCTCGCGGCGGGGTACCGCTGGTGTCCCCATGTCGGACGCGACTGCACGGCGTCCGGCCGGTTCGTGGAGCAGGGTCATGTCGTGACCTCCTCAGCCGTCAGGCCGAAGTCCTCAGGAAACTTGGTGAGCGCACTGCGCACAGGCATCGGGGTGAGCCCGCCCATCGCGCACAGTGATCCATCGGTCATCACATCGCACAGATCAAGCAGCAGCGTGAGGTTCTTCTGCCGCTCGTCGCCCGCGGTGATCCGGTCGATCACCTCGACGCCGCGAGTTGACCCGACTCGGCACGGAGTGCACTTTCCGCAGGACTCCTCCGAGCAGAACTCCATCGCGAAGCGTGCCATCTGCGCCATGTCGACGGTGTCGTCGTGCACCACGATCCCGCCGTGCCCGACCATCGCACCGGCAGCGGCGAACGTCTCGTACTCCATCGGCAGGTCGAGCTGGTCGACCGTCAGGTAGGCACCCAACGGGCCGCCCACCTGCAGAGCGCGAATCGGCCGCCCGGATGCCGTGCCTCCGCCGAAGTCCTCGACCAGCTCGCGCATCGTGACGCCGAAGCCGAGCTCGACCACGCCGCCCTGCTTGATGTTGCCCGCGAGTTGGAAGACCTGGGTGCCCAGCGACCTGTCGAGACCACGTGAGGCGTACGCGTCCGCACCCTCGGCCAGCACGAACGGGACGCTCCCGAGCGTGAGCACGTTGTTGACGACCGTTGGCTTGCCGAACAGTCCCTCGAGTGCGGGCAGCGGTGGTTTGGCACGCACCATGCCCCGCTTGCCTTCGAGGCTGTCGAGCATCGACGTCTCTTCGCCGCAGATGTAAGCGCCAGCGCCCATGCGAACGTGCACGTCGAAGGCGCGGCCGCTCCCGAGGACGGCGTCCCCCAGCCAGCCGAACTCGCGGGCGATCTCGATGGCCGCCTCGAGGATTGCGCCCGCGTCGGGGTACTCAGACCGCAAGTAGACGTAACCCTGCGTCGCGCCGACGGCCAGCCCGGCGATTGTCATGCCCTCAAGCAGTGTGAAGGGGTCGCCCTCGATCAGCATGCGGTCGGCGAATGTGCCGGAGTCACCCTCGTCGGCGTTGCAGCAGATGTACTTCTGCTCGCCCGGTGCGTCCAGCACTGTTTGCCACTTGCGTCCGGCCGGGAAACCGGCACCACCCCGGCCACGCAAGCCGGACGCCGTCACCGCTTCGACGACGCTCTGAGGCGACATCGCGATCGCGTTGCGCAGGCCTACCAACCCGCCGTATGCCTGGTAGTCGTCGAGGTCGAGCGGGTCGACCACGCCCAGACGTGCGTACGTCAGGCGGTCTTGCTTGGCGAGCCACTCCATCTCGTCGACGACACCGTGTCGGAGTTGGTGCTCGCCTCCCGAAAGCAGGCCAGCGTCCAACAGGTCGGCGACATCGGACGCCTGCACCGGCCCGTATCCGATTCGCTTGCCGCTTACGTCGACCTCGACGAAAGGCTCGAGCCACAGCATTCCGCGTGAGCCATTGCGC
>DASUFV010000346.1:0-21177 GCA_036274415.1 Actinomycetes bacterium | reverse complement strand
GGGCCTCATGCCCGCACTCGGACGTCCCGACGCCACGGGCGACAAATGCCTGCGCTCTTAGCGGAGGGGCTGGAGCTCCAGCCGGCGGAAATCAGGACGCCCAATCGACTAGCGTGCAGCAGGAGGTCTCCTGGCGAGATCAGCACTTGCGGCCAGTTTGTGCATAGGGCCCCGGGAAAGAAAGATGTGGGAGCAAGGAAGGCCGAACGGTTCTTGGTCGCGAGCGGGCCACAATGCCGAGTACTTCGCAATTCCAATGAGCAACTGGGATGGAACTGATCGGAGAAGGTGATCTGGGGTGTCGTCGGATACCGGTGACAGCCTGACCCTCGACGTACCCTCGCCTGACGTGGTTCAGGCCACACGAAAGGTCACGGCGGCGGTTGTTCGCGAGCCGGGTTCCTTCGATCTCCATGTCGTTCAGATGGCGCCACCTCGCGCGGACGAGGTCGTTGTTCGCATCGTCGCCACGGGGCTGAGCCATACCGATCTAGTCGCTCGCGATCAGGTGTATCCAGTCCCTCTGCCGATCGTCCTTGGCCGCGAGGGAGCAGGGGTCGTTGAGGCTGTTGGCTCAGACGTGACCAAAGTGGCGCCGGGCGATCACGTTGTACTGAGCTTCCTACCCTGCGGCCACTGCCGACCCTGCTTGGACGGGTTCCCAGCGAATTGCGCCAACTTCAACGACATCAACTTCGCCGGTCAACGTCCCGACGGATCCCACGCGTTGTCGCTAGATGGCGACGCGACGCTGCACGACCGGTTCTTCGGCCAGTCGTCGTTTGCGACCTACGCGATCGCGAACGTCAACAACACTGTCAAGGTCCCTGACGACCCCCCGCTAGAGCTGCTTGGACCGTTGGGGTGCGATATCCAGACTGGCGCGGGCACGGTATGGCGGGCGCTCAAGGTACAGCCCGGAGCCAGCTTCGCAGTCACTGGTGCAGGCGCAGTAGGACTCAGCGCGGTGATGGCAGCCCGAGTTGCCGGTGCCACGACCATCATCGCCGTCGACGACGTGGAGAGCCGCCTGAAACTCGCCCACAAGCTCGGCGCCACCCACACGATCAACGGTGCGGCGGCTGATGCCGTGACCGAGATTCAGCGAATCAGCGGAGGTGGGGTGGACTACGCCCTCGATACCACCGGGCTGCCAACACTGATTCAACAGTGCGTCGAAGGCCTGCGTCAGAAGGGCACCGCCGCCATTCTCGGGGTGTCGCAACCGGAGGATCTAATTCAGCTTCCCGTCAATGGGTTCGTGCAGAGCTGCAAGACACTCATGGGTGTGGTGGAGGGGAACAGCGTGCCGGACGTAGTAATCCCCCGGCTCATCGACCTTTACTTGCAAGGCAGATTCCCCTTCGACCTACTTGCGTGTTTCTACGATTTTGACGAAATCAACCTGGCCGCTGCAGACGCCGCCTCAGGTGCCGCTATCAAGCCGATCCTGCGCATCGGCTGAGCCGGCGTCTTCGGAGCGCCACGATGGTCTCCCGCTGAGGCGCACAATCAGCGCTGATATCCGGACCGGTGGCTGGACTCGGGTAGCACCCCGCTCAACTCGTCGACGACCAGCAGATACTCCCTAACCTCGCCGGAACGAAAGGCTGCGCGTCCGACCATGTGGCTAGCGATCGGGGACGTGATCAGTTGGAACAGGGCGACGAGCAGCAGGAGTCCCATTGATCCTGTATCGCGCAGCCGGAAGGCGAGGGCTAACAGCACCAGCAGCAGCCCCAAGACCTGTGGTTTGGTCGCGGAATGGGTCCGACTGAGCAGGTCGGGAAACCGCAGCGCCCCCACCGCGGCGATCAACGCTAGGGTGGCGCCAGATATCAGACAGATCGCGGACGCGACGTCCGCCACGCTTGCCCAGTTCACTTGTCATCCCCGTTCTCACCGTTGACATCAGACGTCGGCGTGGTGAATCGGGCGACGCTCACCGAACCGACGAAGCCTGCCAGTGACAGCACCACCATGATCGGCAACGTACTGGCATGCCGGTTTGCGACGGCCTCCGCTGCGATGCCGACGATGAATACAGCTACGAGCACGTCGAGAGCGATCGCTCGGTCGAGCATTGTCGGCCCCAGCGCCATCCTGATGGTCAGCAGCACGGCGGCCGCGGTGAGAGCAACCACACAAAAGGCAAGTACCAGAGTCATCGCGATCTCCTCGTCGATGTCGGGGCTGAAAGGTCGAGGTGGTCGACCTCTGCACCCAATGCCATGACCACTCGCCGTTCTAGGGCAAATGTCTTGCTGCGCATCTGTGCCACACCCTCTTCGTCGCGGGCGTCGAGCACATGCAAGAAGAGAGTGTGCGTCGATCGGCGTGCCTCGACCACGATGCTTCCTGGTACCAGAGACGTCATCTCTGCGACGATCGTCAGCACCAAGTCGGAGGCCGTGCGCAGGTCCACCTCGATGACAGCGTTGCGGGGAGTCCGTCGAAGTCGCATTGTCAGAATGGACACCTGCAGGCTTGCGACAACGACGCTACCCAAGAAGTGCAGGACCAACCACGCCAGGCGTAACGGACGCACCCGGAGTTGCATGCGCAACGGTGGCAACGGGAAGACGAACGAGACGGCGGCCCCCAGAAGCACCCCGACCACCACGTTGGCGATTGACACGTCTCCCCACAGCGCCACCCAGACGATGGTCAACCAAGCAACAAACGGAACCTGCACTGAATGGATCCGGCGCGGGCGCACTGACTCGTCCGGTCTCTGCTTCTCAGAAGAGCTCACCTTGCGTCCTGTGGCAGCACCGATGAGATGTACGTGTCGCGGTCGATCAGATCAGCGGCCGTGCGGTCGGTGTAGGCGAACAATGGACCGGCCGCGATTGTAAGAGCCAGGCTTGCTGCGATCAGCCCGCTAGCGGCCCCGACCATCAGTCTGGGCAGCCTGGTGGGCAGCGCATCCTGCTCCATGAGCTGATACATGTCTTGGTCTGTGTCGTCGTCGGCGTCGGCGATGCGGCGCGCTTCGTCGATATCCCGGGTCGTCAGTGTGGCTGTGGCAGCTGGGCTGTCGTCGCGGTGCGGTCGGGCCGGAGCGTTGGGCAACGGGGCAGCATCCTCGCTCTCCATTTCCCGAATCGCGAGCGCCGCCTCGTGGGCCTGTTCGGGGGTGCGCCAGAAGGCGAGGTTCCAGGTCTTTGCGACCGCATAGAGCGTCAGCAGGCTGGTAAGGACGCTGGAAGCCACCAGCACATAGGCCAGTGGGGTCGCGACCTGGATGCCAGCGTCGACCAGCCCCACCTTGCCCAGGAATCCCGACATCGGCGGAATGCCAGCAAGGTTCATCGCCGGCACGAAGAACAGCACAGCGAGCAGCGGCGAGAGCCTGGCGAGGCCGCCGAGCTTCAGCAGCGATGTGCTGCCGCCTCGTCGCTCCACCAATCCGACAACGAGGAAGAGCGCGGCTTGAATCGTGATGTGGTGGACGACGTACACGATCGCGCCGGAATACCCCTCGATGGTCGCCAGTCCGACGCCAAAAATCATGTATCCGATATGGCTGACAAGGGTAAAGGACAGCATTCGCTTGATGTCGGACTGTGCGATGGCACCCAGCACGCCGACGAGCATTGTCAGCATGGCCGCGACCAGCAGCAGGTCAGTCAGCGGACTGTCTGGAAAGAGCAGGCTCTGCGCCCGCAGGATCGCATAGACACCCACCTTGGTAAGGAGGCCAGCGAACACCGCCGTTACCGGTGCCGGGGCGGTTGGGTAGCTGTCAGGTAACCAGAGTGACAAGGGGAAGACAGCCGCCTTGATGCAAAAGGTCGTCAGCAGCATCAATTGCAAGACGAGGCTCACGGCCTCGGGCAGTTCCCCCAGTCGGAGGGAGAGTTGCGCCAAATTCACTGTCCCCGTGGCGGCGTAAACAGCGGCGACCGAGATCAGGAACAACATCGAGGACAACATGTTGACCACTACATAGATCGTGCCCGCACGAATCCGCGCGCTGGTACCGCCGAGGGTCAAAAGCACGTAGCTGGCGAACAACAAGATCTCGAAACTGACAAACAAGTTGAACAGGTCGCCGGCGAGAAACGCATTTGCGACACCGGCCGAGAGCACGAGGAACGTCGGATGGTAGATCGACACCGGTGTATCTCGGCCGTCGCTGGTCATGCCCTGCCCTATCGAATAGACGAGGACAGCGAGCGTCACCACCGCCGATACCAGCAGCATGAGGGAAGAAAGCCGGTCCGCGACAAGCGAGATGCCGAGCGGCTCCGGCCAGGCGCCGACCCAGACCGTTTGAGGCCCATTCCGGTCGGCCTCGTAGACGAGCAAGGCGGCGATGACGACAACGATCGTGAGCACGAACGTGCTGACGACCCGCTGTGCTCGAGGTCGCTTGCTCAGTGTCAGGGCCAGCCCGGCGCCCAGGAGTGGCAGGAGGACGGGCAACGCAACGAGCGCGCTCACCGACTCGGCCCCTTCGACGTATCCGTCTCCGAGTCAGTGTCGTCATTTCTTTCGGTGTCGTTGGTGTGCAGCAACGACAGATCGAAGCTGTCGGACGTTTCGTCGGCAGCCGCGAGATCGCGGATCGCCGCGTCCTCAATGTCATCCTGAACATCGTCGTGACCCGTGAGCTGCCAGCTCCGATAGGCCATCGCGAGGAGAAAGGCTGTCGTGCCCAACGTGATCACGATCGCGGTAAGGACCAGGGCCTGGGGCAGTGGGTCGCTCATCTCACCCTCAGCGCCAACCCCCACGATGGGCGTCGTGCCAGCCTTCCCAGCAGATACAAGGAACAGCACGTTCACCCCGTTACTGATGAGTACCAGGCCCACGAGGACTCGGGTGAGGCTGCGTTCAAGCAGGAGGTACACACCGCAACCGATCAGACCAGCTGCAGTAAGGATCAGCGCCACGTTTGCGTTCATACGTGTGCGTCCTTTGTCGTGCTGGCGTCCTGCGCGCGTTCCTCGCGCAGGATGTGCCGGTCGATGCCGGAACCAAGACTGCGCAACAGGTCGACCATGAGCCCTACCACAACGAGATAGACACCGATGTCGAAGAAGAGCGACGTGACGAGGTGGATGTCGCCAAGAAGTGGGGCATGGACGTCAACCACCGCGCTTTGCAGCACTGCTCCGCCTAGGGCCAAGGGCGCCAGCGCGGAGAGGGTCGCGATAAAGAGACCGAGTCCGAGCAACATCCCGGCGTCCACGGGTGCGGCCTCGTCGAGCTCGTACCGCCCCCCCGCGAGATAGCGGATCATCAACGCGATCCCTGTCACGAGACCAGCAGCGAAGCCACCACCGACATTGTTGTGACCTGAGAAGAGCAAGTAGAGGGAGAACACGATGACCGTGTGAAAGATCAACCGCGTGACTACTTCGAAGATGATGGAGCGTCGGTCCGGTGCCAGGGTGCGACCGCCCGGAAGCCACTCCGACTTCCCGGGTCCGGCCGAGTCGGGGTCTGACGTCGAAGTCTGCGGTCGGTCGTATACGCGTCGGATGCTCGACACCCTGGTCTCGATGAAGAGCAGGCTGGCAACACCCGTGGCTGCAGCGACCAGGACGGCTATCTCGCCCATCGTGTCCCACGCGCGGATGTCTACGAGGATCACGTTGACGATGTTGTTGCCTCCGCCGTAGTCGACGGCCTCTCGCGCATACGCGTCGGAGACCGGCGTAGCAGTGCGAGATTGGGTGCTCACAATCATGAAGCCGGCGACTGACAGGCCGACCAGCGCGCCCATGGCCATGCGCCAGTAGCGGTTGCGCGTCAGCGGCCGATCCGTGAAGTAGGGCGGCAGTCGCCGCATCACCAACACGAAGATGACCAGCGTCACTGTTTCAACGAGAACCTGTGTCAGCGCGAGATCCGGTGCCCCACCCAGTAAGAAGAGGGCCGCGGTTCCATAACCAGTGATGGCGAGCAGGATCACGGCCTTGAGTCGGCGTCGGGCGCGGGTGGTCAGCACGGCCGCAGTCACGACGACTACGCCGACGGCGAGCTGGGAGGGCGTCTCCCACCAAACTAGGTCGTCTGTCCAGTCTGTGGCCAGAAGCGCTGCACCCGGCAGCAGGACGACCACGACGAGGATGACACTCAGATAAAATGCGACGGATCCGCGTTGGGTCAGGCTGGTCACCTCGACGGCAAGCCGGTCCAGCGAGCGCATCACCCATCGATAAGCGCGTTCGGCACTGAACGACGCTGCGAGGGCCGCTTGCAACTGTTTGAATACCTCGCGCCCGGCAAACAGCGCCACACCGATCGCCCACGAGACGGCCGACAGACCCAGCGCGAGATTTAGCCCGTGCCAGAGTGCCAGCTCCGCGTCATGGACGCCTTCTGGGAACTGGTCGGCGTAGGGACCCAGTAGCCGAGTCAGCAGCGCGCCGCAAAATCCCAGGGCCAGAGAGAGCGCGGCGAGGATGACGGGTGCCGCGATGAACCCGAAAGCAGGCTTGGCGACAAGCGTCGGCTCCACGCTCGGCTTGCTGGCGAAGGTCCCCCATAGGAAGCGCGCTGTGTACGCCGTGGTGAGACCGGATCCGGCAACCACACACACCAGCAGCGCCCACCCCGTCCAACCGTCGAGGCCGGTGCCGTCCCCCTTCGATGCGACGTCGAGCAGCCCCGTGTAAATGGTCTCTTTCGCAACGAAACCGATGAGCGGGGGAAGGCTGGCCATCGAGGCACCGAGGAGCATCGCCGCGATGGCGACCACCGGCATCGAGCGACCAACTCCACTGAGCTTGCGCAGGTCGCGAGTACCAGCATTGTGGTCGACAATTCCGACGACAAGGAACAGGCCGGCCTTGAACAAAGCATGCGCCACGACCATCGCGAGACCGCCGAGCGCTGCCGCGCGAGTGCCGAGACCGACGACTGTCATCAGCAAGCCGAGTTGACTCACGGTTCCGTACGCCAACAACAGCTTGGTGTCGACCTGGCGCAGTGCCCGCCATCCCCCGATCAGCATCGTCAACACTCCAGCTGTGAGGAGGACCCCGCGCCAGCCAGCTACGTCGGCGAACCCCGGAGCGAGCAGGGCAACCAGAAAGACACCAGCCTTGACCATGGCGGCTGCGTGCAGGTAGGCGCTCACCGGAGTGGGGGCCGCCATAGCGCCGGGAAGCCAGAAATGGAACGGCACCAGAGCCGATTTCGATATGGCGCCAATCAGAACCAGGACGATGGCGACTGTGATACTCGTCCCGGACGGTGGATCCGCAAGCAGCTCGGTGATCTGCAGGGTGCCGGCCTCAGCCCCGATCAGCAAGAAACCGACGAGCATCGCGAGACCGCCGAAGGTTGTGACGACCAACGCCTCCATGCCTGCGCTTCGGCTGGCTCGCTTGGTCGGGTCATGCCCGATCAGCAGGTAGGAGAAGACCGTGGTCAGTTCCCAGAAGACGTAGAGCACGAGCAGGTCGTCGGAGACCACTAACCCGAGCATCGCACCCGCGAATCCCAGGAAGATCCCGGCGAAGGATCCCAAACCCGGCTCGGCGTCGGTGAAGTACCACGCGCAGTACCCGACGACCAGTGCCCCAACACCGGTGACGAGCAGCATCAGCACCCACTGCACGGTGGTCAGCGACAGTGCCAGCTCGAGATTCAGCGCTGGAACCCAGTCGACGACCTCTGTGGGGATGTCCCCGTTGGCGACCGCGCCGGCTTGGGCCAGTGCCCAACAAAAGGCGGCAAACGGGACCGCAGCGAGGACGAGGAACGCTCGACGACCCAAAATCTGGATGAGAGCGGGCGCCACAGCGCCGGCCACGAAGTGCGCGGCGACGAGCGCGAGCAAAACAACGTCCTCCGGTGGTCGGTCGATCCCGGCGGGCTGGCCTCCATCCTATGCGGGCGAGATCGGGGGCGTCGTCGCGCGCGCCCCGTGCGGTTTAGCCATTGACGTGTGGGTACTCAAGGAGAAACGACCAACGAGCGAGGTGGATATGCGCGACATAGCCGGAAAGATCAACTCTGTTGCGGATGCCAGATACTTCGCGCGCAAGCGCACCCCTAAGAGCATCTTTCAGCTCTTCGACGCGGGCAGCGGCCCCAGCATCACCGCCCGGCTGAATGAAAAGGCATTCGAGGAGGTGCTCTTCAAGCCGCGTTCAGCCGTGTTCAAGCCTCAGCGCGACATCAGCACGTGCGTGTTCGGCCATGACATCGACGTGCCTGTCATTCTTTCCTCCGTCGGCGCCCTGAAAGCGGGTCATCAGGACGGCGAACTGGCTGCCACTCGCGCAGCCGGCAGGAATGGCACGATCCAGTTCGTCAGCGGAGTCACGACCACGCCCATCGAAGAGATAGTGCTGCAGGCAACCGGCCCCGTATACCAGCAGATCTACTACATCGGTGGACGCGAAGCGACAGCACCAATGATCGAACGGGCAAGGGACGCCGGTGCAGCGGGCCTGGTCTTGATTGCCGACAGTGCCGCTCCGAATGTCGGCGCCGAGATCCCCTACGAGAAGCGCGCAAACATCCCGCTGGCGATGACCGTCAAAGACGCTGTGACCTTCTTACCGCAGATTTGGAACCGTCCGGGTTGGGTCAAGGACTTCATCCAGCGCAACGGCATGCAGATGCCAGTCGCAGCCAACACCCGCGGACCGGATGGACAGCCAATGAACTTCCTGGACGCGAGCGCGCGGCTCTACGACGAGACACCATCATTTGACGACATCCCGTGGATCCGTGAAATCTGGGACGGGCCGATCATCATCAAAGGCGTCGTCACGGTCGAGTCAGCCCGCAAGGCCGTCGAACATGGAGTAACGGGAATCGTCGTGTCCAACCATGGTGGCAACATGCTGGATGGCACCGTCCCGAGTCTGCGTGTTCTCCCAGAGATTGTGGACGCCGTCGGCGACGAGATCGATGTCATCATGGACGGCGGCATCCGACGAGGCACCGACGTCGTCAAGGCGCTGGCGATGGGAGCCAAAGCCGTCTCCATCGGTCGTGCGTACGTGTATGGCCTACTCGCTGCCGGGGAGCCCGGTGTGCTGCGCATCATGGATCTTCTGCGCACCGAAATCCAGTCGACCCTTACCTGGCTGGGAGCGGCATCGATCGACGAGCTCGACGCATCGATGCTGGAAATCCCAGCCGACTGGGCAACCCTCACCGTTGAGGAACTGGTTCAGCGTCGGCGCAGCAGTCAGAGCTCGGACAACCTGGACCTCACGCTCCCGGAACACGCTGTGGGCGTGTGAGGGTCGTGGGGGTCGCGGGATTCACCCATGACGGCACCCGTTGCGGAAAGATCGGCTCGAGCTGTCTGAGTGTTACTCGCGGGTGGAGTACCGGAATGACCGGGTACGCCTCGGCTTCGCCTCAAAGACCTCTCGTCTTGTGATGCTTCGGCCTACTTGGCGATCGCCACCGTGCCCTGGATGCGTTCGTTTTCGGGCCGGTGCGCGTCCCGTACGTGGATCAGGGTGATGTCGCCGACGGAAGACGCCGAACTGCAGCATCGGTCTTCTCCCATCGGATCGCGGCTTCGGGCCGAGTCACTATCGTGACGGTGGCTGGGCTGCTCGCGAGCCGAGTGACGTTGTAGCGTGCCGAACCGGGCTTCGGCTTAGGGTTGTGGAAACTGGGCTTCTGGCCGCGAAACGAGCAGTCGAGACATGGAGTGGGTCAATGCCCCGACCACAACAACCAGGACGTCCGACCGGCGCGTCCGACGCTGCCGTGGTCTTCGGAATCACGGGCGACCTCGCCTATAAGAAGATCTTCCCCGCTCTACACGATCTTGCTCACCGCGGTCGACTGGACTTTCCCGTTGTGGGAGTAGCGCGCGGAGACCGGTCAGAGGAGTGGCTGCGCGATCACATCCGCAGCAGCATCACCGAGTACGGCCAGGCGTTCGACGCCAACGCGGTGGAAGAGCTCGAGAAGCGTCTGGACTTCGTCCCGGGGGACTACAACGATCCGGCGACGTTCACGGCGCTTTCAGATCGACTGCGTGACAGCGCCCGGCCGCTGTTCTACCTAGCCATCCCACCGAGCTTGTTCGAGATGGTCGTGCAACAGCTGGACAAAGTTGGTCTCGCGGCCAAGGGACGCGTCGTGGTCGAGAAGCCCTTCGGCCGTGACCTTGCATCGATGCGGGAGCTCGATGCCACCCTGCAGGACGCCTTCGGCGAGGACGACGTCTTTCGGATCGACCACTACCTCGGCAAGGAGTCCGTTCAGAATCTGTTGTACTTCAGGTTCGCGAACTCGTTCCTCGAGCCGCTCTGGAACCGCGACCACATCTCGAGTGTTCAGATCACGATGGCCGAAGAGTTCGGGGTCGAAGGTCGAGGCTCGCTCTACGAGGAGCTGGGTGCGGTTCGTGACGTAGTTCAGAACCACTTGCTTCAGGTCGTTTCGCTGCTCAGTCTCGAACCGCCGGTGAGCATGGCTCCCGAGCCACTCAGGGACGAGCGGGTCAAAGTGCTACAGGCCATTCGACCGCCGCGCTCTGAGGACCTTGTGAGAGGCCAGTACATCGGCTACCGGGACGAGCCCGGAGTCGATCCAGAGTCGAACACCGAGACGTATGCCGCGTTGAGGCTGTTCATCGACTCGTGGCGGTGGAGCGGCGTCCCCTTCCTGATCCGCACTGGCAAGCATCTTCCGGTCACTGCGACCGAGGTCCTCGCCACCTTCCATCGCCCACCGCAGCGATTGTTCGACGAGACGCTGCCGCGCGACAGCAACCATCTCCGCTTCCGGCTCGGCCCCGACCGGGTGGCGATCGCGCTCGGAGTGCGGACGAAGCGGCCGGGCGAAGAGCAGATCGGCCGCAACGTGGAGCTCTACATGTGCGACGACGAAGTTGGCGCGATGACGGCATACGAACGGCTGATCGACGACGCCGTCGATGGCGATCTCACCCTGTTTGCCCGCTCCGACGCGGTTGCAGCCGCGTGGGCAGTGGTCGACGACCTGCTCGACGGGCATGCGAACGATGTGCCCGAGCCCTATCGCCAAGGAACGTGGGGGCCAGCGGCTGGAGACGCGCTTGCAGCCGAAGTGGGCGGGTGGCACGAGCCGGGCCCGGCCTAACGGTCGTGCGAGTCATCGTCAGCGGCTCACCTCTCGAAGCCGCGGAACTGGCGGCGTCCGCTATTGCCCGCGAGTTGCGTGTCGCCGTCGAGACGCGGGGGAGCGCGACTTTGGCGCTGAGTGGCGGGTCCACGCCAGCGCCGATGGTGAGTCGTCTGAGCGCGTGCGACGTGCCGTGGGCGGCTGTCCAGCTGCTTCAAGTGGACGAACGACAGGTCAGCGCCGACGATCCCGACCGCAACTGGTCAATGTTCCGGCCGCTCGCCGAAGTCATCGCGCCGGAGAACCGTCACCCAATGCCAGTCGAAGCAGCCGATGCAGACGTGCGCTACTCCGAGCTGCTTCAGTCAATCGCGGGGAACCCGCCACAACTGGACGTGGTTCATCTAGGGCTCGGGGCGGACGGGCACACCGCATCGCTCGTACCCGGAGACCTGGTCGTCGACATCGACGACCGCAGCGTGAGCTGGGTCGATCCGTATCGCGGTCATCGCAGACTGACCCTGACCCTTCCCGTGCTGCGGAACGCCAGATGCCAGATCTGGTTGGTTGCGGGTGCCGACAAGGCGGACGCGGTGCGCGAGCTGACGTCTGGTCAAGGCTCGACGCCGGCCGCCAAAGTGTTGAACCGCGACACCGCGACCCTGTTCATCGACGCGGCGGCATCGACCGAGGACTCTTAAAGGCGGCGTCAGCCCTTTCCCTCCGACATCACTGCGTGGCCACCGAATGCGTTGCGCATGAGCGCCAGGAGCTGGTTCGCGTAGTCGCTCTTGCCTTGGCTGGTGAACCGCTGCATCAACGCAATGGTGATCACCGGCGCAGGTACACCGAGGTCGATCGCTTCTCTCGCCGTCCATCGACCTTCACCGGAGTCTGCGACCTCGGGTGCGATGCCAGAGAAGTCGGGCTTGTCCGCCAAAACCGACGCCGTCAGGTCGAGCAGCCACGAGCGAATGACCGTGCCGTACCGCCACGCTTCGGCGACGCCGGCGACATCGGTCACCAGGCCCTCCTTCGCATGCAGCAGGGCGAAGCCTTCGGCGAGCGCTTGCATCGCGCCGTACTCGATGCCGTTGTGCACCATCTTGGTGAAGTGGCCCGCGCCGACGGGACCCGCGTGAACCCATCCCGAATCCGGACTCGGAGCGAGTGAGCGCAACACAGGTGCGATGCGCTCGATGTCGGCGGGGTCACCGCCGGCCATCAATCCGTAGCCTTCGGTCAGCCCCCACACACCACCAGAGACGCCGACGTCGACGAAGTGCAAGCCGGCGGAGCGCAGCGACTCGGCGCGACGTTGCGAGTCCCGGTAGTCAGCGTTGCCGCCGTCGATGACCAAGTCACCGGCGGTGAGTAGCTCGGGCAGCTGATCGATCACCGCATCGGTGACTGCTCCAGCGGGAAGCATCAGCCACACCGTGCGCGGCGTCTCCAGCTCAGAGATCGCATCAGCCAGTGAAGCGAAGGCCGAGACCTGCGGCTCGTCCTTGAGCCCCTGACGGGCGGGCTCCGATGGGTCGACGGCCATGACTCGATGTCCATCGCGGGCGAGGCGCCGCACCATGTTGCCGCCCATGCGTCCGAGTCCGACGAGTAGCAGGTCCACGGTGTGCCTCCTCGAATCGACCGAAAGCCCAGCGACAGCGAGCCTAGGCCGTTCACACGTCCACTGGATTACTCGACTAAGGACTGGTCGATCGGGTGACGGCGTCCAGCAGTCGGTCGAGGAAGCCGTGCTGCCCCTTGATGAGCGCTCTGCGAGCCTCCTCGATCGTCATCCATCGCCCGTCGTCGACCTCGGGGAACTCCTGCGACTGGCCTGAGCCTCGTGGCCACTCCATGGTGAAGGTGTTACTGACGAGCGTGGTCACCTCGAAGTCGGACTCGACGGCGAAGACGGTGATGAGCTTTCCGCTCGGCTGCTTGATCTCACCGAGCGGGGTTACCGGACCGTTCGGCGCTGCGACTCCCACTTCTTCGGTGAACTCTCGCTGTGCGTTCACCCAGGGATCTTCGCCATGCTCATACTCTCCCTTGGCGATCGACCACGCGCCGGCGTCCTTGTGCGCCCAGAACGGGCCACCGGGGTGAACGAGGAACACCTCGATGTCGTCGCCTCGTCGCCGGAATGGCAACAGGCCTGAACTGAGCTTGGACACGGTCCAAGCATGGTCCAAGACACCGCCTGCGGCTGTCCACCGGTGCGACGGCACTGTCTCCATCCACAAGTGGTGCTCCGATCCGGGTTGCGTCCGATGTCGCGTTGCCACCCTGGCTGCTCGTGCCAGAGGAGGGTGCCATGAACGAGATCTTCGTGACGGTCAACGGAACGGTCGGGTCGGACGTCAAGACGTTCGATGCAGAGCGCAGCAGAGGAGCAAGGTTCCGGCTGGCCACTGCCGAGCACTTCTTTGATCGCGACAAGGGCGAGTGGGTGCAACGCGAGACCGTATGGATGGACGTCGTGTGCTGGAAGCGGTTGGCCGACCACGTGAAGGCGTCCGTCCGCAAGGGCCAGCCGGTCATCGTTCGAGGACGCCTGCGTGTCACGCACTACGAGACGGACAAGGGTCCGCGACAAGGGATCGAGGTGATTGCCACCTCGATCGGGCACGACCTGACGTACGGAGACGCGACGTTCTCGCGGCCTCAGCGAGAGAACCGGGCTGACCGGGTGTCCGACGTCGCCTGAGTCACTCGGCCCGCGCCGAGAGTGGGTCACGGCCGCCTCGTTAGGCTTTCGGCATGGCTGAGTTCATCTATGTGATGTCGAAGGCGCGCAAAGCGCACGGCGACAAAGTGATCCTCGACGACGTCACGTTGGCGTTCTACCCCGGCGCCAAGATCGGGGTCGTGGGCCCCAACGGGGCAGGCAAGTCGAGCGTTCTCAAGATCATGGCTGGGCTCGACCACCCCTCGAACGGCGAGGCGACGCTCACCCCCGGTTACACCGTGGGGATTCTCCTGCAAGAACCAGAGCTGGATCCCACGAAGAACGTCCTGGAGAACGTGCAGCAAGGTGTCGCTGAGACCAAGAGCATGCTCGACCGGTTCAACGAGGTCTCGCAGCGGATGAGTGAGCCGGACGCCGACTTCGACGCGCTCATGGCTGAGATGGGCACCCTCCAGGAGCAGCTCGACCACCGCAACGCGTGGGACCTCGACTCGCAGCTCGAGCAGGCGATGGACGCTCTGCGCTGCCCGCCACCCGACGCGGACGTCACGGTGCTTTCCGGTGGTGAACGTCGGCGAGTGGCTTTGTGCAAGCTGCTGCTGCAGCAGCCTGACCTGTTGTTGCTCGACGAGCCGACGAACCACCTCGACGCAGAAAGCGTCCTGTGGCTCGAGCAGCATCTGGAGAAATACCCGGGAACGGTCGTTGCCGTCACGCACGACCGGTACTTCCTCGACAACGTGGCCCAGTGGATCCTCGAGCTCGACAGAGGGCGTGCCTACCCCTACGAGGGCAACTACTCGACCTATCTCGAGGCCAAGGCGGCGCGGTTGAAGGTCGAGGGGCAAAAGGACGCCAAACGCAAGAGGCGCCTGCAGGACGAACTCGAGTGGGTGCGCTCGAATGCCAAGGCTCGTCAGACCAAGAGCCGCGCGCGTCTGCAGCGCTACGAAGAGATGGCGACCGAGGCCGACAAGTACCGCAAGCTCGACTTCGAGGAGATCCAGATCCCGCCGGGCCCGAGGCTGGGCGGAACGGTGATCGAGGCCATCGATCTGACGAAAGGTTTCGACGACCGCCTGCTCATCGACGACTTGTCGTTCTCACTGCCGCGCAACGGCATCGTGGGAATCATCGGGCCGAACGGAGTCGGCAAGACCACCCTGTTCCGCATGATCGTGGGGGAGGAGCAGCCGGACAGCGGCGACATCAAGATTGGCGAGACCGTCAAGATCTCGTACGTCGACCAGGGTCGAGAGGGCCTCGACGGTGACCGAACGCTATGGGAGGTCGTGTCCGACGGGCTCGACTGGATCAAGGTGGGCAACGTCGAGATGCCCTCGCGGGCGTACGTGGCCGCGTTCGGCTTCAAGGGACCGGATCAGCAGAAGCCTGCGAAGGTTCTCTCCGGTGGCGAACGGAACCGCCTCAACCTCGCACTGACCCTCAAGCAGGGTGGCAACGTGCTGCTACTCGACGAGCCGACCAACGACCTCGACGTCGAGACCCTCGCCAGCCTCGAGAACGCATTGCTCGAGTTCCCCGGCTGCGCGGTGATCACCTCGCACGACCGCTGGTTCCTCGACCGCGTGGCGACGCACATCCTCGCCTACGAGGGCGACTCGCAGTGGTTCTGGTTCGAGGGCAACTTCGATTCCTACGAGAAGAACAAGGTCGAGCGGCTCGGCGTCGAGGCGGCACGGCCGCACCGCACGACGTATCGCAAGCTGACCCGCGGCTGATCGATGGGGCGGCATCGCTTTCACTGCTCGCTGCGGTGGTCCGATATGGACGCCTTCGGGCACGTCAACAACACGACCTTCTTCACCTACCTCGAAGAGGCCCGGGTTGACCTGCTGTTTGTGACGGCTGGCGAATCGGTGGCACGCGAACGGCTCTCGTCCGGCATCGTGGTCGCGCGACACGAGATCGACTACACGTCGCCGCTGGTCTTTCGTCCCGAACCCGTTCCCATTGATGTCTGGGTGTCACACCTGGGCACGTCGTCGTTCACCCTGCGCTACGAGATCCTCGACGAAGGCGGCCCGGTGTACGCCAAGGCTGGCACGGTGCTCGTTCCTTACGACGTCGACGCTGCAAGGCCTCGACGTTTGTCGGAGGAAGAGCGAGCTGCCCTCGAGCCGTACGTCGTCGCCGAGTGAACACCGTCACTCTGGCGTCAGAAACCGAACGTCAGGCACTGCTGCACTACCTCGAGCGTCTGGTCGCCCTCGACAACCGTGCGGTCGTCAGATTGCAGTCCAGCGGTTCCGTCCTGGGCGTCTGGTGCGGACCACCCTTCGAGGTCGTGGCACTTCGCCCGGTCGAACTCGCGACCGAAATCTCGTTGGACGCGACCGTTTCTGCGCAACGGCTCGGTGAACGGCTGGACTCCATCGGACCGGTCGAGCTGCCACCGGTCGTGAGCGGCCCGACTTGGGTGGGGCTGCTTCCCCCGCGCAGTGGTTGGCAGGAACGAGCTCGAAGTGATGTGGCGTCCGTGAGGGCGGCGGTTCAGTCAGCCAAGTCGTTCTTCCGAGAGCGAGCTGAAGGCGTGACTGACCGAGCCACCCTGGAGCAGATCGCGGCGGACGTCTGGGAGCGAGCGTGCCTCGCGGAGGTGCCGGTGCGGTGCGCTCACGCCGCCGAGGCACTCGCGCTGCTGGGCCCGGGGGATGGCACAGCCGTTGCCTATGCGACGGACACGTGGGTCCGCCTTGCGGTCCCGGGCGGAAGTGTGGCGGCGCGACGCGGTCTGCTCCCGTCGTTCGCGGTCATGCCATTGACGTAGGGCGGTCCTAGACCGCCGTCCGGATCACGCCTGATCACCCCGTCGTAGCCCACATGCACGAGCCCGAACGGGTGATACCTGTAACGCCTCGTCAAGATCTGGCCTGGGGCACGACGACATCGGAGCATGACCACCCTGAGCCGGCGTCGCGTCCTCGGCCTAGCTGCGGCTGGAGCGGGCGGACTCGCAGTCGCCTCAGCCGCCCCCGCGCTGGCTGCCGGTGCAGGTGACGGCGCTGACTTCGTTGCCGCCGACCAAGACCTCCACCTCCTGCGCCGTGCAACGTTCGGACCAACTCCTGCCCTGCTGTCGCAGATCGGGAAGCAGGGACGCCGCAAGTGGCTGGATCGCCAGCTCGACCCCGGGTCGATCGACGATCACGAGTGCTCGGCCTTCATCAAGGAGCGGCTGCCTCGCGTCCTGTGGTCGATCCCCGAGGCTCGGGATCGGTTGGAGCCGTTCTCGTGGGACCTGATGTTCGACGTCAGCATGGCGACGATCGCGCGTTCGGTGTGGAGCAAGCGTCAGCTCTTCGAGGTGATGTGCGAGTTCTGGTCCAACCACCTCAATGTGACGAACCCGAGCGACCGAGTCTGGGACAACCGGCATGACTACGACCGCGTGGTGATCCGTAAACATGCCCTTGGCCGGTTTGAAGACATGCTCATCGCCAGCGCAACGCACCCCGCAATGTTGCTCTACCTGAACAACGCGGACTCGACGAAGGACAACCCCAACGAGAACTACGGACGCGAGCTCCTCGAGCTGCACTCCGTCGGAGTGGACGGTGGCTACGACGAGGAGGACATGCGGAACTCGACGCTTCTGATGACTGGGTTCGGGGTGAACTGGTCACGAGGCACGTTCAGGTACACCGCCAGCGAGCATTACCGCGGACCGGTCTCGATCATGGGGTTCTCGCACCCCAACCCGGACGCCGACGGCTACCAGGTCGGCATCAAGTACCTGCAGTACCTCGCCAACCACCCGTCGACCGCCCAGCACCTGGCCTACAAACTCTGCGTCCGGTTTGTAGCCGACCACCCCGACGAAGCGCTGGTGAACCGACTGGCCAACACGTACCTCGATCACGGCACCGCCATCGTGCCGGTCCTGCGAAAACTCTTCCTCAGTCAGGAGTTCGCGGACTCAATCGGGCAGAAGACTCGCCGCCCGTTCGAAGACCTCACCGCCACGCTCCGTGTTCTGGGTTATGGACCTGACAAGCGTGGCAAGAGTGGTGTGCAGGCATTGGTCTGGATCGCAGACGGGCTTGGTCAGCAGCCACTCGCATGGAGCCCGCCGGACGGTTACCCCGACGAGGCAGCGTCGTGGCAGTCAGCAGGTGGGACCTTGAGCCGGTGGAACACGCACCTTTCCTTGGCGGCGCACTGGTGGCCGGACTCTCTCACCCAGCCACCACTCCGATCGCTGCTGCCCAAGCGCCTACCGGCGACGCATGGTGAGCTCGTCGATGTCCTCGCCAAGCGGTTGGTGTTCCGCAAACTGGCGACTCCGCACCGCGCCGCCGTCTTGGGGTTCTTGAACCGCTCGGCGTCTGCTCCGTTGCACAGCGACGACGAAGCAGTGGGATGGCGTCTGCCGTACATCGTCGCTCTCATCCTCGACTCGCCGTACTTCTGGGTCAGGTGACGTCATGAGTGCAACGACCTGCGGCTGCCCCGACTACACGCGCTCGGCCATCTCCCGGCGAGCGTTCCTCGGCAGGCTAGGTGCGGTCGGTGCGATGGCCGGTCTGACCGGCACAGGCCTCTCCACCCAGATGGCCTTCGCAGCAACCCCTTACACCGGTGACGTGCTCGTCGTCCTGTCATTGCGAGGCGGTCTCGACGGGCTCAACACCATCGTCCCGACCGGCGACGAGCGTTATCTCCAGGCACGGCCGCACATCGGTATCCCTCAGAACGCGCTGATTCCCCTTGACGCGATGTTCGGCCTGCACCCGGCGATGGCGCCCCTTGTCCCGTTCTGGGAGGCCGGGACCTTCGCGGCCGTCCAGGCGGTCGGCATGACCAACCCGACGCGGTCACACTTCGAAGCAATGGAGGAGATGGAGCGGGCCGCGCCAGGTTCGTCGGTACGGACCGGGTGGCTGGATCGCACGCTTGGGCTGCGGGACGCCGGCACCGCCTTCCAGGCGGTGCAGATGGGCAGCAGCATGGCGGTGGCGGCCTTTCGTGGACCGGCTGCGGAGCTGGCGATGTGGTCGGTCAACGACTTCGAGCTGTCCGGTGCGTGGGACGCGACGGAGCGACAACGCTGGACCACAGCGCTTGGTGCTCTGCATGACGGCGCTCCCGCAACGGTCGGGGACCCGGCGTCCACGACGCTGTCAGCCCTTTCGGATGCGGCCGAGATGCAGGACGCGGGCTACACGCCCGTCACGCCCTACCCTGCGACCAACCTGGGTCGTGCCCTACGCGACGTCGCTCGGGTGATCAAGGCGGATGTCGGCCTGCAGGTCGCTGCCGTCGACTTCGGTGACTGGGACATGCACACCGATCTCGGAGACGTGGACAGCGGATGGCTCTACGACAAGCTCGATGAGCTGGCCAACAGCATGGCCGCCTTCGCGACCGACCTGGGCAACCGGTTCAACGACGTGACCGTGGTGACGCTGACCGAGTTTGGCCGGTCGTTGGTCGAGAACGGTTCGGGAGGCGTCGACCACGGGCACGGTCAGGCCGTCCTGCTGCTCGGCGGTGGCGTCCAAGGTGGTCAGGTGCACGGCACTTGGCCGACCCTCGAGCCGGACGCGCTCGCGGGAGGTGACCTGGCCGGTACGACGGACTACCGCCAGCTGCTGGCCGAGATCCTCGAGAAGCGCTGTGAAGGGTCGGAGATGTCGACGGTCTTCCCAGGTCTCACCAGCGATCGCCTCGGGATCGTCCGCTCTCGCAGCAGCTGAACCCGCTCAGCGAACCGCCGTCAGTGCTGTGGAGCGTCAAACGTGTTGACCATCGAGTGAGCAGCCATCAGCAGGTAGTTCCAGAGCTCGGCGTCCAACTCGTCATCGAGCTCGATGGCGTCGACCGCCGTGCGCATGTGCATGAGCCAGCGGTCGCGCGCGGTCGAATCGACCCGAAACGGGGCATGCCGCATGCGGAGTCGCGGATGCCCGCGCTGTTCTGAGTACGTCCTCGGCCCACCCCAGTACTGCTCGAGGAACATCCGCAGCCGGTCGGCCGCAGGACCGAGGTCCTCTTCTGGATACAGCGGACGCAGCACCTCATCGGAGGCAACGCCTTCGTAGAAGACCGTCACCAACCGGTCGAAAGTGGGTGCACCTCCGACGCGTTCGTAGAAGGAGAGTTCCGATGCGGCCACAAGAGTGATTCTTTCAGGTCGTCTTCAAGTGTCCGGACCCGCGCGTCCGATGGAGAATTGGAACGGGCACGGAGCCTGCTTCGACCGGCCTCGACCTCCGCATCGAGGCCGTTCCAGGCTCCCGGCGGCGGTGTCGGATCAGCACCAACCCTCCTCGGTGCGATCCGCCCGCCGCCCTTTCACGTCGCCCTTCACGGGGTGGGCGCGTTCGTCTCCGGCGGAGGCGGCGGGGGGAAGGGCATCTGAACGCCGGCAGCGTCGAGTGCCTTGATGCACCGAACGCGCAGCTCACGTGCGACCGGGACCTGCTGCTCGTGAAGCGTGTGCAACCGGATGCGAATGGTGACGGCCGACGCCGTGATCGACTCGACGCCAACGATCGGCTCGTCGCCCATGACGCGGTTTGCCCAGCGCTCGTCGTGCTGCAAGTCGGCGACCGTCGCGGTCAACACCTCGGTGGCTTGCTCGAGGTCGGCGACGGGTGCGACGGGGACGTCCACCACGGCCACGGACCACCCTTGGCTGCGGTTGCCAAGCTCGGTCACAGAACCGTTCGTCACGTACCAGACCGTTCCGTCGAAGTCACGAATCGTCGTGATGCGCAATCCGACGTCCTCGACCGTTCCTGTTACGCCATTGACCGTGACGACGTCACCCACGCCGTACTGGTTCTCGAGGATCATGAACACACCCGAGAGAAAGTCCCGAATGATTGTCTGGGCTCCGAAGCCGATCGCAATACCTGCGATGCCGGCACTGGCCAGCAACGGGGCAACGTCGATACCGATCGACGCCAGCGCGAACAAGATGGCGATCGCAACGATGATGAAGGCTCCGGCTGAGGCCACGATGCCGGAGACGGCAGCGGCGCGTGCCCGATACCGCTCGATCGCCAGGTCGCGGTCTCTTGGTGACTTCTTCTCGTTCGCCAAGTACCTGGTCACGGCTGACTTGGTGAACGCGACGGTCGTCCGCTTGACGAAGCGACGCCAGATCCACAGCACAATGAGCGCTAGGAGCAGGATCACGGCAAGGACGATCACCGACCCGAGCACCGTGTTGTCGAGGTAGTCCACGACTTCGTCGGTCGTGGACTGCCGCGCTACCAGCTCATACGCCGCGGTGCTCATCGCCAAGGCACGCTACCGGTCAACACGCGTGAACACGCCTCAACACCCGTCAACTGGGCCAGGTCAGCCCGGTTTCGGCTGCTGCGAAGGTGAGCGTGTCGACCGACAAATCCACGGCCCGAGTGACCGCTCGGGCGCCGTGCCCGACGTCGGACTCGCGTCGCACC
>DASUFV010000345.1:0-5817 GCA_036274415.1 Actinomycetes bacterium | reverse complement strand
CCTTTGTCGAGGCAACGCCAGCAGCGAGGAGTGAGGCACCGGGTTGGCCCGGCCGTTCGGTCGGGCCAACCGGTCGTCACCGCGCGAGACAGGGCGCGAAACTCCGGGGTGGCGGTCGTCGCGCAGCAGCGCCTGGCCAGGAATAGGCTGATGGATCGTGAGCACCGCGGCCAGCACACGTCCGGTGACCCGCTCGCAGCCGGACGCCGCGCTCGGCCGAGTGCGGTCGGTACCGATCGCCGACCCCGGGCCACTCCTCGACCGCTTGCCACCGGGTGACGTCGTCGCGTGGACGCGGGGAAGCGACGGCTTCGCAGCATGGGGTGAGGCAGCGCGGTTCACTGCATCTGGCCCCGACCGCATATCTGCTGCCGCCGAGTGGTGGCGGCGCGCAGTCGCTGCAGCGTCGATCGACGACCAGGTGGGTGTTCCTGGGTCCGGTGCTTTGGCTTTCGCATCGTTCACCTTCGACGATGGTCCGAGTGACTCGGTGATGATCGTGCCGAGAGTCGTGCTGGCGCGGCGCGACGGCGCGTCCTGGTTGACCACCATCGGCGACGCCGAGAGTCCCGACATTGCAGGCGGTCAACCGCCGGTTGTGCGGCCCGTCCCATCCGGGAGCGTTCGGTACGGCGACGGGGACGTGAGCTCGTCTGCCTATGAGTCCGCGGTCAACGAAGCGGTGTCTCGGATCGGCGCGGGCGAACTCGACAAGGTTGTGCTCGCGCGCGATCTTGTCGCCACCACCGAGTTGCCGATCGACCCCAGAGCATTGCTTGCTCGCCTTTCGCAGCGCTACCCGAGCTGTTGGACGTTCGCGGTAGACGGCTTGGTCGGTTCCACCCCCGAGCTGCTCGTGCGGCGAACCGGTGACCATGTGGTGTCACGGGTGCTGGCCGGTACGACATCGCGCAGCAGTGATGCGGTCGTGGACGCCAAACATGCGGCGGAGCTGCTGGCGTCCGACAAGGACCGGGTCGAGCACGAGCTGGCCGTGCGATCGGTCGCTGACGCTCTTGGCCCCTTCTGCTCTGATCTCGTGGTGCCACGAGCACCCGAAGTCGTGCGTTTGGCGAACGTTCAGCATTTGCAGACCGACGTTACGGGTCGGCTGGCCAACGGCGAAAGCGCGCTCGACCTCGCCGCCGCTCTGCACCCAACTGCAGCCGTGTGCGGAACACCGACCGGACGCGCTCGCTCGGTGATCCGCGAGCTGGAGCACATGGATCGCGGAAGGTACGCCGGACCCGTGGGGTGGATCGACTGGCGAGGCGATGGCGCGTTCGGAATCGCGCTGCGCTGCGCTCAGATCGAGACGAACGATCCCCGCACGCTGAGGATGTACGCCGGATGCGGCATCGTCGAAGGCTCGGTGCCAGCCAACGAGCTGGCCGAAGCGCAGAGCAAGCTCTTGGCGATCCGGGACGCACTCGAACCTTCCTGACCCTCCTGACAGAGGTTGGTCAGAAAGTGGGGCGTCGCAGCCACTTGTCGGCGGTCACCAGAGCCCACGCCACGACGCCGACGAGCAGGATGCGCATCCACGCTGTTACATCGATGGAAGCGGTGCCGAACAAGGTCTGCATCAGCGGTAGATACGTGAACAACAGCTGAGCGACCACCTGGACGACGACTCCTCCGACGACCCAGGGATTGCTGAACCATCCGATCGACCACACCGAAGTCGTCAGGCTGCGGCAGTTCAGCAGGTAGAAGATCTCCACGACCACGAACAAATTCACTGCGGTCGTGCGCGCCACGTCGACGGTGCTGCCTTCTTGCAACTGCCAGTGGAAGATCCACCACACCCCTGCCACAAGCACCGCCGACACCAGCAGGATGCGCTCGACCAATGCGCGGGTGAGAAGGGGCGCATGTGGGTCTCGAGGAGGTCGGGTCATGATGCCCGCCTCCTTCGGCTCGAAGGCAAGCATCAGCCCCAGCGCAACTGCGGTGGTCATGTTGATCCAGAGAATCTGGACGGGAAGGATCGGCAACGTCGCGCCCACGAGGATCGCAGCGAGAACGACGAGCCCCTCTCCCATGTTGGTGGGCAGAGTCCAGACGATGAACTTGACGACGTTGTCGAAGATGCCGCGTCCCTCTTCGACCGCTGCTTCGATCGTGGCGAAGTTGTCGTCGGTGAGGACGGTGTCGGCTGCTTCCTTGGCGACTTCGGTACCGCCCTGACCCATCGCGACACCGATGTTGGCTTGGCGCAGGGCTGGTGCGTCGTTCACACCGTCGCCGGTCATCGCCACGACGTGCTGCCGGGCTTGCAGGGCCTCGACGAGGCGGAGCTTCTGCTCGGGTGCGATCCGCGCGAAAACGGTCGTGCGAGCGACCTGCTCAGGAAGCTCCTCATCCGACATGGCAGCGAGGTCTGCGCCGGTGAGCACCTCCGATTGATCTGCGTCCAGCAGGCCAACACTCTCGGCAACTGACACAGCTGTGGTCGCGTGGTCACCAGTGATCAGCTTGACCTCGATGCCAGCCGCGCGGCACGAGTCGATCGCCGGCGCTACTTCTGGACGCGGCGGGTCCTGCAAACCGATCAAGCCCAACAGCTCCAGATGTCGGGGCGGGTCGAGAGCTACACCCTGTGCGGACTCCGGATGCTCAGCGACAGCGATCACCCGGAGCCCGCGGCTGGCCAGCTCGTCGGCGGCACCCAGGGCGCGATGCCGGTCGATCGGCGCGAGCGTCCCTTCGGGATCCCGCTCCCAATCACACAGCCCCAGCACCCGCTCCGTCGCTCCCTTGACGATCACCCGCTCACTCGTGCCGTCGGTGCACCGCACCGCCATGAAGCGTTGCTCGGACGTGAAAGGCAGGGTCTCAGCACGAGACCAGACCGCTCGCAGCTCCGACGGCTCGCGTTCGATCTGCGCCGCCAGCCGCAGCAGGGCGATCTCGGTTGGGTCGCCAACGAACCGTTGGTCGCCGTCGATCTCCGAAACGTGGGCATCGCTGCAGAGCACGGCGGCGTCGACCAGCCGACTCCATGCGGCGTCCGCAGGCGTCCACGTGTCCATGACCGTCATCTCGTTGGTCGTCACGGTGCCGGTCTTGTCGGTGCAGATGACGGTGGTGCTGCCGAGCGTCTCGACCGCGGGGAGGCGCCGCACGATCGCCCGACGTCCAGCCATCCGTGCCACGCCGATGGCGAGCGTGATCGTGACGGCGGCGGGGAGACCCTCCGGTATCGCTCCCACGGCCAACGCCACGGCCGCGGTGAACATCTCCCCCCAGGGCTCACCTCGGGCGATCCCCACCACGAACGTCACAGCCGCCAGGCCGATGATGATCGCGGTCAGGATCCGGCTGAACTCAGCGAGCCTGCGGGTGAGTGGGGTGGCCAACGGCTCGACCGACCCCACCAGCCGGTGAATCTGGCCAAGTTCGGTGTCGGCTCCGGTCGACACCACCACGCCCGTGCCGCTTCCCCTGGTGACGAAGGTGCCGGAGTAGAGCATGTTGCGGCGGTCGGCGACGAGCGTCTGCGGCTCCAGAGTCACCTCGTCCTTGGCGACCGGAGCTGACTCACCGGTCAGGGCAGACTCGTCAACTTCGACGTCGACGCCATGGACGAGTCTCAGGTCGGCCGGGACCTTGTCGCCGGCCTCGATAGTCACGACGTCGCCTGGCACCAGTTCTTCTGAGTCGATGACTTCGGTGCGGCCGTCGCGCAGTACCTGGGCCGTGGTGAGCACCATGCCGCGCAGCGCGTCGAGGGCGGCCTCGGCTCGTGACTCCTGGATATATCCGGCGACGGCGTTCACCAGGACCACGCCGAGAATCACGACACACTCGACAAGCTCGCGCAGCGCCAGCTCCACTAGTGCAGCCGCCAGCAGCACATAGATGAGTGGGTTGTGGAACTGCCGAGCCCATCTGATCACCCATCCGGCCCGGGACGCCGGAGGCAGCCGGTTCGGGCCGTACTGCTCGAGCCGTCGGTGCGCCTCATCCGATGCGAGGCCATGGGCAGCGTCGACGCCCAGGACCAGCAGCACCTCATGGACCGGCAACGCATGGTGTTCATCCCGGCCAGGCAGGTTCGGTGCTGCCGTCACGGCAGTCAGCGTAGGGTCGGCCGGCCCGACCCCGACCTGCGCATATACCGCGTGATTCCCCCGTGGAACGGAACGTCACGGGGCAGCAACACTCCCTTGACGCGGGGATACGCCAGTTGCAGGGTGAGGGGCACCCGCAAGCGGAGGGAGCGGCGTGCCCGACTTCTTTATCGGCGGACAGTGGACCAGCGCACGCGAGGGAAACACGCGCGAGATCCATTGTCCGGCTGACGGCACCCTGGTCGCGACGGTCGACGAGGGCACGAGTGTCGATACCGAGGTAGCGATCGAGGCTGCCCGAACGGTCTTCGACTCAGGGCCCTGGCCGACGACCACCCCCGAAGAGCGCGGTGCGCTGCTCGACCGGGTCGCCGACGCGCTGGAACGGCACCGCGACGAGTTCGCCAAGGCAGAGGCGCTCGACACTGGCAAGCGCCTCGTCGAGGCCGAGTACGACATCGACGACGTGACGTCGGTCTTCCGCTACTACGCCAAGCTCGCGACCGAGGACGACTCCAGGCGGGTCAACGTGGACGACCGGTCCGACGTCGTGAGTCGCATCGTGCACGAGCCGGTCGGCGTGTGCGGCCTGATCACCCCCTGGAACTACCCGCTGCTGCAGACCTCGTGGAAAGTGGCTCCGGCTCTAGCCGCGGGCAACACCTTCGTCCTCAAGCCGAGCGAGCTGACGCCGTCCACCGCCATCCTTCTCATGCGCGAGCTGGACGCCGCGGGGCTGCCACCTGGAGTCGGCAATCTGGTGCTCGGCACCGGACCGAACGTCGGTGCCCCACTCTCGACGCACCCTGCGGTTGACCTCGTGTCGTTCACCGGTGGCCTAGTCACAGGGCGCCTGATCATGGCCGCGGCCGCTGAGACCGTGAAGAAGGTGGCGCTCGAGCTGGGTGGCAAGAACCCCAACATCGTCTTCGCCGATGCCGACCGCGAGGCCGCAATCGACAACGCGCTGACGGCAGTGTTCCTCCACTCCGGTCAGGTCTGTTCGGCGGGGGCGCGGCTGCTGGTCGAGGAGTCGATCCATGATGAGTTCGTCGATGAGCTGGTGCGGCGAGCCGAGAAGATCCGGCTAGGTGGCCCGTTCGATGCCTCGGCCGAGACTGGTCCGCTGATCTCTGCTGCTCACCGCGAGAAAGTCGAGGCCTATGTGGCGCGAGGCCTCGAAGAGGGAGCTGTCCTGCGGTGCGGCGGTCGGCGCCCTGACGACGAGGCACTGAGCAAGGGCTACTTCTATCTGCCGACCATCTTGGACAACTGCAACGCGAGCATGCAGGTGGTGACCGACGAGTCGTTCGGTCCGGTGCTGACGGTCGAGACGTTCACGACCGAGCAAGAAGCCCTGAGCTTGGCCAACGACACGAAGTACGGGTTGGCCGGCGCGGTGTGGTCGAGCGACGAGGCCAAAGCCGACCGTGTGGCGTCCGGGATGCGTGCCGGCACGGTATGGATCAACGACTACCACCCGTATGTGCCACAGGCCGAATGGGGCGGATACAAGCAGTCCGGGTTCGGTCGCGAGCTCGGCCACCACGGTTTGGCCGAGTACCGCGAGACCAAGCACATCTGGCGCAACCTCTCACCTGCCCCGACCCAATGGTTCGGTGGTGGAAGTTGACCAACCGCCCTGACATGACACAAGACGAGATGGAGTGCTGGTGAGCGTGGACAGGTACGACGTCGTGATCGTGGGCGGCGGGTCGGCGGGATCGGCCATCGCCAACCG
>DASUFV010000344.1:0-3005 GCA_036274415.1 Actinomycetes bacterium | reverse complement strand
GCCCGCGAACCAGTCCGTTCGGCGCTGAAGGGTACCGTTGAAGGTGTACGCGGCCCAGCCCTGAGTCCTGTCGTACACGATGAGATCGCTCGTCCCGTCGCCGTTCGCATCGAACGCCGTCGAGAACTGGCGGGTGCCAGCGCACCACGCGTATTCCTGGCACGATTGGTCGGGTCTCGCATCGCCACACTCCGAGGGACAGGTAAGACCCGGACACGCCAGGCACTCCGGTCGACAACGCATCGGGATCTCCCTGCCGCAAGAAGCCCCGCACATCCCTCCGAACGCCTCGGCTTGACCATCGGCTTGCGCGGTAGTGGCGCTCAAAGGAATCTCTCGGTTCGCCTGCGTTCGCGCCAGCTTGTAGAGGACCTGCGTCTTGTTGGCGGAGCAATAGAGCTTGTCTTGCACACCGTCGCCGTCGATGTCGACGAGCCAGACCGGCGGAGTCCAGGTCACCTTCTGGTCCATCTGGACGGTCGGGGAGTTTGCGCTTGCGACAACCACCTTCTTGCCCGTGGGCTCCGTGATCGGACAGGTGGCATGGAGGTCTTCCAGTACGTCGCCGAAAGGATCTCTCGCGACGATCTGCCAGCTAGGCGGATCGCCACCGCAGTTCTTGGTGGGTCCCTCAACCTGACGCGTTGCGAAGTCGATGTCGTTCGACGAGTAGTCCGAGCTCGAGCTGGAAAGCTCTTCTCCAGCGATATTCAGGGCCATCGAGGCGAAGGGCCCGACCTCCGGCACGAACGACACGGCGAACGCCGCGAGCCCGAAGTACGGGGTTACATCGGTCGTGTAGCTGTTGAAGCTCAAGGTTCGGAGGTGGTTCACGGGGCCTCCGAATCCCGCCTCAGCCCCGTAGACGACGCCGTAGCGGACGAGCCCTTGGTTGTCGAAACCGCCATCAAAGTGCAAGAAGCCGTCGTGCGCGTGGACCACTTGTGGCGCTTCGAAGCCGACCTGGCCCGAGTGATAGTCGAAAACCGTTGCCGGCTTACAGGCGGACGGCGTGCACTCGGTCACCGTCCTCACCAGGCTCAAGCGAGCCAGTGGGTTTTCGGCGGCCATCGATACGTAGGTCAGCGCGTACGAGCGCACGAGCCGCCCCTGCGCGCGCACGTCGATATGGTCTAGCCTTTGCGTGCGCCACATTGCCCCGCCGCTCGGCTGGAAGCCGAAGAGCACGTCTTCGCGATCGCCGACGTAGTTGAAGACCAACTCGCGATCGCCCTCGAGCTGCCCGTGTCCCGTGTAGGTGATCACGGAAGGTAGGAGCTCTGCAGTCGATTGAAAGCCGTTGCTGAGCCCGCCCGTTGACGTCAACAGCTGGTAGCGCTGCCGATACGCGATACTCATGAAGTTCGTGCTGCGATCCTCGACGCGGCTCAGCGCCCAGGTACCGACTACCGTAGGCGCCATGAGGCTTCGCGACGATGTGTTCTCCCCGTAACGGAAGATCCGCCCGTCCTTTTTGTACACGGTGAACGACAGGCCCGCGTTCGGGCCGCGCCGTTCGAGTACGACCTTGTTGAAGGTGTCGACGCTCGTACGGTACTCCGCGCCGGCCTCCCAATAGCCTCGGTTATTGACGACGACGAGGCGTTGCCCGTCGAGACACACGGCGTCCGCGTCGGTGCCCAGGACGGGTGCCGTGTAACCGTCTAGTCCGAAGAAGCGCGGGCATCGCGAGATGGTCGACAGGCCATCGATGCTGAAGCCAACGCCCAAGGCACCGTTGCCCGTGCTCGAGGAATAGCGAAGCGTGAGTGCAGGCTCGATACCGGCACGGCCTGGCGGCACGTCGATTGGAATCACGTAGGTAGCTGAGCCCTGTTCGGAGACCGAGAATGCCCCCGGCAGGGCGCCGATGCTGATGGCAGGCGGGGCTGGCGGCGGTTCCACCGGCCTGTCGGGGGGAACGACCACCCCCGTTGTATCGTCGATTCTTGCGCAGTGACCGGATGCCCCGCATAGATGGCCGATTGGGCAGTTCGGGCCGCACGATGCGCCCGTTACCGGGTCGGTGCCGCATTCGCGATCCACGCACGAGGCGACCGCTACCGCGGGACACTCGCCGCAAACGGTTCCGGCGCCGCAGTCCGGCGGCGCGATGTCTGGGCGGGCGCAGGGGTCGGTTGGGCGGCAAACGTTGCCGATGCAGCTCGAGCCGGCATGACAGTCGGCATCGAGCTGACACCCGGTGGCCCCGTCACCGCACAGGGCAACGCAACGACCGCCGCATCCGTTCGAGAGGTCGGAGTCACCGCAATGCTTGTTTTCGCAGTGGGGCGTGCAACGGCAAACACCGCACTCGTCCCAAGGCCCGCCACAACCGACCTCTTCCGCGTCGTCGGCACAAGTTGGACGCTCGCAGATGCGCTTACCGGGCGCTGCGTAGTAGACGCCGTTCGGCTCAGGCGGGCAGACGTACCCGCTCGGGCAGTTGGCGTCGGAAGTGCACTCCGGTTGGGTCGTGCAAGTCGGGCCACAGGCAGCGCCAGGGAATCCACAGCCGCCGACCTGCGGATTCTGCAAACAGACCTTCGGCATACACGTGTTCTTGAAACACACGAGCCCATCCGCGCAGTCGGAGTCGATCGCGCATCCCGGAGCGCCCGGTCCACAACGACAAGTACCGCCGCAACCGTCGCTGTCGCCGCAGGCTTTCCCTTCGCACGACGGGACGCAGGTGCATGAACCCCCGACGCAGGTGAGATCCTCCTGGCAGTCCTGGTTGACGTTACACACTCCGCCGGCTCCGCATCGGCAGGTGCCCCCGCAACCGTCACTGGCGCCGCATGCCTTGCCTTGACACTGCGGAACACAGGTACATGTCCCGGAAACGCAGCTCAGTCCGCTCTGGCAGTCCTGGTTAACGCTACAGGTGCCGCCGGGGCCGCACTGGCAGATTCCCCCGCATGCGTTGCTCGCGCCGCAAGGTTTTCCCGAACATTGAGGCGCACAGGTGCAGGTCCCGCCAACACAAGCGAGGCCGCTCGCGC
>DASUFV010000343.1:0-5700 GCA_036274415.1 Actinomycetes bacterium | reverse complement strand
ACGCCCAAGGCTGTGCGATACGGCTCGGCAATTGAGACGGTCAGTTTGTACTCGCCCTCTTCGACCCGGAGGTTCTGACCCACCGAGAGCCGAGCATCAGACCCCCAGCCCTCGTCGATGCCCCAGACGGCGCCTCTGGTGAGTGGAGAGGCCCAGCACCCGATCGGGTACTGAGGGACGTCAGGTCCGTTGTCGTCCAGCCGCTCCTGGTAGTAGGAGTTCGGGCAGAAGGTGCGTACGGCGTCCTTGATCGGCGTGCCGTCCTGCTCGGTCAGCGAGGTCTGGATGAACGCCGGCAGTCCTCGTTGCAGCTGTGGTTCCGGTACGCCTGGGATCGAAAGTGTGTCGGTGACGTCGCCGGAGGCGTCGCGTACGACCTGCGACAGAGTCACGGGGTCGGCGTACGTCGCTCGCTGCGCCCACAGCTCGAAGGCGCCCCCGGTGGACGCGACCAGCGCCCGGAAGTGGATCGAGTAGTTACCCCGTCGCGCGAGGTGGACTTCGGCGGAGCTGGAGCCCGCCACGAGGCGCACCCCAGGAGTCACGGCGGCAGACGCGGAGGAGGTCGCCGTCCCGATCAGCGCCGCGGGGAGCAGGCCGCTCAGGGCAATCGCCATGAATCGGGCACGAACGGGACTGCCTGCCATGGCTACCTCGGTCTCCGGCTCTTGTGGAGCGCTCCAACTGCACAATCGGTGGGCACTGTCTACCACCACGAGCGGCCCTCAGTAGTCATTTGACTCAAGGAGTTGCGGGGTTGTTGCCGATAGCAATTCCGTGACACCGAACTGTCCAGACCCGATCATCCGGGCGACGCTGACCGCCGTTCACCGGCGCGATCACGTGCACAGTTCAGACCCTTGCCACCCTCACGACGTCGAGGTCGTGCACCTGGGGCCCATGGCCATGACGGTCTGCCACGACTGCAGCTACGAGTTCGGCTTCGACGACACGCACACGTGCGAACGTGAGGCCGACGTCCACCGGATGGCAACGGGCTGACCGCGCGCTGACCGATTGGCTGACCCAGGTTTCGGACCGATCCACCCGGCGGAACAGCGGTGGGTCCCGCAGCCAACAGCCTTGCCCTGACAGCACAATGGGGCAATGGGCGAACCCTTGCGGGTGTTGGTAACAGCCGGTGGCGGCGGAATCGGTGCGGTGATCGCTACGACCTTCGCTGAGCGCGGCGCGCGAGTGCATGTCTGCGATATCTCCAGTGAGGCGTTGGACGCGGTGACGTCCTCGAACACGTCGATCGTGGGGTCGGTGGTCGACCTTTCGGACGCCGACGCGATCGAGGACTGGTGTCGCACCGCCCTCGATGACCTCGGTGGAATCGACACTCTGGTCAACAACGCTGGCATCGCAGGGCCTACCGCCGACGTCGAGGACGTCTCACTGGCCGACTGGCGTCGATGCCTGTCCATCGACTTGGACAGCCACTTCCTGACGTGCAAGGCGGTCGTGCCGGCGATGAAGGCTCAACGCTCCGGCTCAATCATCAACATGTCGTCCACCGCCGGTCAGGTGGGATACGGACGCCGGTCGCCGTACGCGGCGGCGAAGTGGGCAGTGATTGGTCTGACCAAGTCGCTCGCCATCGAGGTGGGTCCATACAACGTGCGGGTCAATGCGATCTGTCCCGGCTCGGTTCGTGGGCCCCGCATGGAGCGAGTGATCGCGGCCGAGGCTCAGGCGCGCGGCATGAGTCCAGAGGAGGTCGAACGCGAGTATGCAAGCGCGCAGTCCATCGCCAGGTTCGTCGATCCCCAAGAGATCGCCGACATGGCGTACTTCCTCGCGTCACCTCAGTCAGTGATGGTGAGTGGCCAAGCCATTGCGGTCGACGGTCACACCGAGGCCTTCCACATCACCTGAAAAGGACCCTGGGCTGCGGCCGAGCGCGACTCTCGCGCCGAGAGGAGCCGTAGGGACAGTTTTGGCGCCGAAAACGGCTGAAACGTGTCCCTCCGACTCCTCTCGGCGAGGTCGGACGGCGAGGTCGGACGGCGAGGTCGGGCGGCGAGGCGGATCGACCTAGCGGCCCTTCCATTCCGGTGAACGCTTCTCGGCGAAGGCGCGCGGCCCCTCGAGAGCGTCTTCGGACTGTTGCATCGCGCGATAAGTCGGAAGATTCCCACTGCGCAAGAGCTGGAACGCCTCATGAGTAGGCATCGCTTCGGTTTCGCGGACGATCTCGAGGACAGCGGCCACAGCGAGTGGTGCGCTCTGCTCGATCGCCTCGGCAATCTCGAGGGCACTGCTCAAGAGATCACTCGCCGGCACGACGCGATTGACGATTCCCCACCGCAACAGCTCGTCGGCGGTGATCCGGCGACCCGTCAGCAACCATTCCAACGCGATCGCGCGAGGCACCCGAGCGGGAATCCTGAGCAGCCCGCCGGAGTCCGCGACGATGCCCAGCTGAACCTCAGGCAGCGCAAACTCGGCGTGGTCTGCGGCGACGATGAGGTCAGCTGAGAGCGCCAGCTCGAACCCACCGCCGAACGCCAAGCCGTTGACTGCGGCGATGACCGGCTTGCCCACGTCGAAGAACTCGGTGAGCCCGGCAAAGCCGCCGGGGGAGTGCTCGGCGTCCACCGCCTCGCCTTCGGCAGCTGCCTTGAGGTCCCAACCGGCGGAGAAGAAGCGTTCGCCGGCTCCGGTGATCACCGCCGATCGGAGAGCGCCGTCGTCGCGCAGTCGGACGAACGCGTTGTACAGCTCCATGCTGGTGGCGACGTTAATAGCGTTGGCCTTCGGCACGTCCAACGTGACGAGCAACGTGGTGCCACGCACCTCGGTGTGGACGGTCATCGCGCAGCGTTCTCGTAGGGGCGCAGGAGTGCCCGCGAGATGATGTGCCGCTGGATCTCGCTCGTGCCGTCCCAGATGCGTTCGACCCGGGCGTCCCGCCACCAGCGCTCGATCTTGTACTCGCGCACCAGACCCATGCCACCGAACACCTGCACGGCCCGGTCGGTGACGCGTCCCAGCGTCTCGGTGGCCATCAGCTTGGCCATCGCAACGTCGGTGTCGGTGAGGGTGCCGTCGTCGATCCGGGACGCCGCTTGCAGAGTGAGCAGCTGGGCCGCCTCGATCTCGAGTGCGGAGTCGGCCAGCTGGAAGGACAGTCCCTGGAACTTGCCGATCGGTTGACCGAACTGCTCTCTGCTGGCTGCCCAGCCGAGCGCTTCGTCGAGGACGCGTTGTGCTCGTCCGACCGCGTTCGCCGCGACTGCGAGGCGCGTGGCCCCCAGCCACTGACCCATGAGGTCGAAGCCTTTGCCTTCTTCGCCCAGCAGCGCCGAGCCGGGCAGCCGCACGTTGTCGAAGTGCAGCTCGCAGTGGTGGTACCCGCGGTGGGAGACGCTGGGGGAGCCCTTCGTGATCGTGAGGCCCTCGAGGTCGGTGTCGACGAGGAACGACGAGATCAGCTTGCGCGGACCTCGCGACGACTGCTCTTCGCCCGTGGCGGCGAACAAGATGATGTAGTCGGAGATGTCGGCGTGACTGATGAAGTGCTTCGTGCCATTCACGACCCAGTCGTCACCGTCGCGACGTGCCATCGTCGTCATGCCGCGGACGTCCGACCCCGCGCCAGGCTCCGTGATCGCCAGGCACTCCTGCTTCTCGCCACGAACCGTCGGCAGCAGGTAGTTCTCGATCTGGTCGCCCTGACAGCCCATGAGGATGCGGCTGGGCCGCGCCACGAAGTGATGGAGCGCGAAGGACGTACGGCCCAGCTCACGCTCGACGAGCGCCAGTGACACCGCGTCCAGGCCTCCGCCGCCAACCTCTTCGGGCATGTTCGCGGCGTAGAGGCCGGCGTTGAGCGCCTTGGTGCGAATCTCCTTCTGCAGCGCCGGTGTCACCTCATCGAGCTGCTCGACCTCGTCTTCATGCGGCACGAGCTCGCGGTCGACGAATGCGCGAACGGTGTCGACGATGGCACGTTGCTCGTCGCTCAGCGCGAAGTCCATGGCTTGCCTCTCCTCAGGTGGTGAGCACTCGTGGCGTGTGTGCTGGTTCGTGTCGGGTCAGCTGGACGTCTTGGGCGGTGGGATGCGCATCACGTGTCCGACATAGTCGGGCACCGGAAGACTGGCATGCGCGGCCTCGATCTGCTTGAGGCGCTCGTAGAGGTGATCGGGCAGCGGCGCGACCTTTCCCGCCGCCATGTCGACGTGCAGCAGCATCTGCTCTGCGGTCGCAACCGGCGCGCCTGCGGCGTTCAACACCTCGTGAACGATGTGCACCCGCTTTCGGTCGACGCCCAGGACCTGCAGCGTGAACGTCAGCTTGTCGCCCTCGTTGCACTCGTCGAGGTGATGCAGGTGGGTCTCGGCGGTGTAGAGCGAGCCACCCTTGGCGCGGTACTCCTCATCGATGCCGAAGTAGCGGAAGAAGGCATCGGCGTTGTCTCCGACAACCAGCAGGTAGCTCGACTCGCTCATGTGGCCGTTGTAGTCGCACCAGGCGGGCGCAACGGTGGTCTCGTGCAGACGTAGGGGAGCCTCGATCGGGGCGTCGGCGTCCCAGCCGGTGAAGAGCTTGCCCTCGTTCGGCGTCGTCACACGTTCCGCAACGTGGTTGTCAGCCATGACGTCCTTTCTTTCCCGTTGTCATGCATGGCACCATCGCCCGATGCGTGATGACAAGACCGTGGCTGTTCCTTTTGCCGACTTCTCGTGTGGCGTTCCGCCGACCGCCATCGACTACAACGGGCACATGAACGACGCGGCGTACGCCCAGGTGCTGACCGAGGCGAACGAGCTCTTTCTGGACGCACTTGGGTTGAGCGTCGCGTACCGCGAGCGCACCGGCTGCGCGATGTACACCGTCGAGATCACGATCAAGTTCCTGCACGAGGTGAACGCCGACGACACGATCACTGCCGAGTCGCGCGTGGCGTCCTTCGACAGCAAGCGACTGCGCGTGCACAGCACTCTCAAGGTCGGCGGCACCGACGTCGCCACCGGGGACTCGCTCTACCTGCACGTCGACACGAATGCGGGCAGAGTGGCTCCGTTCCCGGAGGACCGCAGTGCAGTGCTCGCCAGCGTGCACGTTCATGACGATGAGGCCGCCTCCGACTGACGCGAGCGCAGGTTGGCCTCGTAGGCCTTCAGCACTGCGCCAGCGGCGTAGTCGCGTCCGCGCAGCCCTTGCAGGACGCCGACCAGGCAGTCGTCGCGCAGGCGCTCGAGCTCTCGGACATCCGCTCCGGCCGCTTGTGCGTCGGACTGCTCCTCGATTCGGTCGAGCAGTTCGTCGGTGAGCTCGGGGACGTCGGTGAGCTTGCTCCACGGCCACTTGAGTGCCGGTCCGAACTGGGCCATGAAGTGACGCATTCCGCCCTCACCGCCGGCGATGCGGTAGGTGAGCATCGTGCCCATGGACGCCCACCGCAGGCCAGCGCCGTACCGGATCGCGTCGTCGACCTGCTCGACGGTGGCGACGCCGTCGTTGACCAGCCACAGCGCCTCGCGCCACAACGCCTCGAGGAGCCGGTCGGCGACGAAGCCGTCGATCTCGTGCTGAAGGACGAGCGGCTTCATGCCGAGCGACGCGTAGACGTCCGCTGCGCGCTTCACCGCGTCTGGCGTCGTCTGCTGCCCAGGGCACACCTCGACCAGCGGCAGCAGGTAGACCGGATTGAAGGGATGACCGACGACGAGCCGCTGCGGGTGCGTC
>DASUFV010000342.1:0-7444 GCA_036274415.1 Actinomycetes bacterium | reverse complement strand
GTCGCAGGGGTGGTGAAGCGATCATGCATGTCGACTCCAGCGCATCGACGAAGGAACAGAACGTCTCGCCGTGAGCCGAAGTTCGGGGATGTCTCTGACGGCAGAGTATCGAACATGTGTTCGAGCGGCAAGGGCTGTGTGCAGACTCGACAACGCGCTCGACGTGCTCGACGTGCTCGACGAGGCGTGGAACACGTTTGTTGAGCGAGCAAGGGCGGTCGATAGGGTCGCGGCATGCGTCGCGCCAAGATCATCGCAACGCTCGGCCCGGCGTCCAGCATCCCCGGCACGGTGGCAGCACTGGTGGAGTCCGGGCTCGACGTCGCCCGGCTGAACCTGAGCCACGGAACCCACGCTGACCACGCTCGGTCGATGGCACTGGTGCGGCAAGCATCCTCAGCCAGCGGGCGCGCCGTCGGTGTGCTGGCCGACCTGCAGGGGCCGAAGATCCGGCTCGGAAAGTTCGCCAGCGGATCGGTGCTGCTGCGATCTGGGGCGCGCTTCGTCATCACAGCCGACGACGTTCCTGGTGACCAGGAGCAGGTGTCGACGACCCATGCCGGGCTCGCGGACGACGTGGCCGTTGGCGACCCGATCCTCGTGGATGACGGGCGGGTGCTGCTGCGCGTCGAGTCCGTGGAGGACCGCGCGGTGGTGACCCGCGTGGTCGAAGGCGGAACGGTCTCTGACGCCAAGGGCATCAACCTGCCTGGGGCGATGGTGAGCGTGCCGGCCGTGTCGGACAAGGACGTCGACGACCTTCGTTGGGCGCTGGCCAACGGCGTTGACCTAGTGGCCATGTCGTTTGTTCGGACGGCCAAGGACCTCGAGCCGGTGCGCGAAGTGATGTCCGAGGAAGGTATCCATCGTCCGGTCATCGCGAAGATCGAGAAGCCGCAGGCCGTCCAACGACTACCGGAGATCCTCGACGCCTTCGACGGCATCATGGTCGCCCGCGGCGATCTGGGCGTCGAGCTGCCGCTCGAGCAAGTTCCGCTCGTCCAGAAGCAGGCAGTCAGCTTGGCCCGCGAAGTAGGCAAGCCGGTCATCGTGGCCACGCAGATGCTCGAGTCGATGATCAGCGCGTCGCGTCCCACCCGGGCGGAAGCCTCTGACGTTGCCAACGCGATCCTCGATGGTGCGGACGCACTCATGTTGTCCGGTGAGACGAGCATCGGTCGATTCCCCGTCGAGTCGGTGGCGACGATGGGTCGCATCATCGAGTCGATCGAAGACACCGCACTCGACCGCATTCCACGGATCGAGGGACTGCCGTCCAGCAAGGCCGACGCCATCTGTCGCGCTGCCGTTCACGTGGCGAACCAGCTCAGCGCAAAGTTCTTGGTCGCGTTCACCGAGACAGGTCGGACGCCGACCGTCCTCGCGCGTTACCGGTCGAAGGTACCCCTACTGGCGTTCACTCCCGACCCGCAAGTGCGAAACCAGCTGTCGCTTACCTGGGGTGTCGAGAGCTACCTGGTGGATCCGGTGACACACACCGACCACATGGTTCGTCAGGTGGAGGCGCGCCTCCTCGAGTTCGACCGGTGCTCGATGGGTGACCACGTGACCATCGTCGCTGGTAGCCCGCCAGGTATTCCGGGGTCGACCAACGCGATGCGCGTGCACCGCATTGGGGACGCGGCAGGAGGCATGGCACCCGCGTACGCCGAATCGCTGGACGATGACGCGCTGGGCTTCCCGCGATAGTCGAGCAGCAGGCGGCCCTCAGTCGAGCGGGAGAGCCCGTCGCGCCTCGGGGTTCAGGACGCCCCACGTGATCAGCTGCTCGGTCAGCGCACCCGGTGACTGGTCGTAGATCACCGCAAGAGTCCGCAAGTCCTCCTGTCGGATGGACAGGATGCGCCCGTTGTAGTCGCCCCGTTGACTCTGAATCGTCTGCGCGTAACGCGCCAACGGACCAGCCTTCTCCGCAGGCACTTGGCTGAGCTGTTCGAGGTCGATCACCAGACGAGGAGGCGGCTCGGTGGCCGCGGCCGGACTGTGATCGGGCAAGAGCTCGCTGACCGGGACGCCGTAGAAGTCAGCCAGCTCGGCCAGCTTCTGCACCGTGACAGCGCGGTCACCGCGTTCGTACGACCCGACGACGACGGCCTTCCACTTCTCGTTGGACTTCTCTTCGACGCCGTGCAGCGACAAGCCCTGCTGTTGACGAATCGCTCGAAGCCGTGCTCCCAGCGCCTTGGCGTAGTCGGTCACTGCGCACCTCTCGTCCAGGTCCGACCGTGGTCGGACATCCCCCCGGGTCTGCCGTAACGCCAGTGACTCGACTGACTCGAGTGACTCGCCCGTTCGTCACGGTCGACCCCCTGCACCGCACCCCCTGTGCGTGTGACCAGCGGCGCCCCGACCGCCAGTAGTCACGCTGAGTAGCGTCACGGAGAGTGATCACCGCGTCAAGCGGAACGCGGTAACTTGTCCAGTTAGCCGCCAATATTCGCCCGAACGGCCATTCAGGATCCCGTGACCGCTGCGGAGCGTGGTGAAACGCGGTCAGACGGCCCCCGTTCTGAGGTAGGGGCCGAGGACGCCTCTGAGGGGGTCACCACTCTGGGTGACGGCGACCCAGGCAGCGACCCCAGGCAGCGACCCCAGGCAGGTCCCGCTGTGCGGCGGACACGGCGCCCTTCGCTAGGGTGGGCGCAGTTTCGACGTCCTTTAAGTCCGTCCAGAGAGGCGGGGAAGGAGGTCAGCATGGCTCGACCGCAGCTCGGTGCCGATGACCGTGAGGTTCTCGACGCCGATGACGTGCAGCGTGCGCTGACTCGTATCGCCCACGAGGTGCTTGAGCGCAACAAGGGCGCTGAGTCTCTCGTCCTTCTGGGAATCCCCACGCGCGGCGTTCCCCTTGCCCACCGTCTGGCCGCGCGCATCGGCGAGGTCGAAGGCACCTCGGTTCCGTCCGGCTCGCTCGACATCACGATGTTCCGTGATGACCTGCGCCTGCGACCTGCTCGTGGGCTGGGCCGCACCGAGCTTCCCCCGGGAGGCATCGACGACGCCATCGTCGTCCTGGTCGACGACGTGCTCTTCTCCGGCCGATCCATCCGTGCCGCCCTGGACGCCCTGAGCGAGGTGGGCCGGCCGCGCGCTGTCCAGCTCGCGGTTCTGGTCGACCGAGGGCATCGCCAGATTCCGATCCGTGCGGACTACGTCGGCAAGAACCTCCCGACGTCGATCCGCGAAACGGTGCGCGTCCTGCTCACCGAGACCGATGGACGCGACGCGGTGGTCATCGGCGGTAGCGACGACAGCGCCGCAACAGGTGAGGAGACGATCGCATGAAGGGTCACCTCCTCTCTGCCGGCGATCTGTCACTGGACGACGCCACACTCATCCTCGACACAGCCGACGAGCTGGCGCGGCTGTCCGATCGACCGGTCAAGAAGCTCCCAACCTTGCGCGGTCGAACCGTCGTCAACCTGTTCTTCGAAGACTCCACCCGTACGAGGATTTCCTTTGAGGCAGCGGCGAAACGACTCTCCGCCGACGTCATCAACTTCAGCGCCAAGGGGTCGAGCGTCTCCAAGGGAGAGAGTCTCAAGGACACCGCGCTGACCCTGGAGGCGATGGGCGCGGACGCGGTCGTCATCCGGCATGGAGCCAGCGGCGCACCCCACACGCTCGCGCACTCCGGTTGGATCGGCGGCGCGGTCGTCAACGCTGGTGATGGCACGCACGAACACCCCACGCAGGCCCTGCTCGACGCGTTCACGATGCGCCGGCACCTCCAGTCGCTCGAGGGTCGCTCGATCGTGATTGTCGGAGACGTGTTGCACAGCCGCGTAGCACGCAGCAACGTGCTGCTGCTGTCGACGCTCGGCGCCAAGGTGACCCTGGTGGCACCGCCAACCCTGCTCCCCGTCGGGGTCGAGGGATGGCCGTGCGAGCACTCCTACGACCTCGACGCCACGATCAACGGAGCCGACGCTGTGATGATGCTCCGTGTCCAGCGCGAACGAATGAACGCCGCGTTCTTCCCGAGCGCTCGTGAGTACACGCGACGGTACGGACTCGACGCCGATCGCATGTCGCGACTGCCCGAGCACGCCATCGTCATGCACCCGGGTCCGATGAACCGAGGGCTCGAGATCACCGCTGAGGTCGCAGACTCCAGTCGCGCCGTGATCGTCGAACAAGTGAGCAACGGGGTGAGCGTCCGCATGGCCGTGCTTTACCTGCTGCTCGGCGGCAGTGACTCGGCGATCGGGGCCGCCGCGTGAGCGACGCCGAATACCTCATCAAGGGTGGACGCGTCCTGGGCGGCGAGCCCACCGACCTCCTCATCAGGGACGGGATCATCGCCGCGGTCGGATCAGACGCCTCCGCCAACGGCGCCAAGGCCATCGACGCCGACGGCCTGGTCCTGCTGCCCGGTCTGGTCGACTTGCACACGCACCTTCGCGAGCCGGGTCGTGAGGATGCTGAGACCGTCGCATCGGGATCGGCCGCAGCAGCGGTGGGAGGCTTCACCGCCGTGCACGCCATGGCGAACACGGACCCGGTCGCGGACACCGCCGGCGTCGTCGAACAGGTGTGGCACCTCGGGCGCAAGGCCGGCCTCTGCGACGTGCACCCAGTTGGTGCCGTCACCGTCGGACTCCGTGGCAGCGAGCTGGCCGAGCTGGGTGCCATGGCGGAATCGGCCGCGCAGGTGCGGGTCTTCTCCGACGATGGTTTGTGCGTCTCGGACGCCGTGCTGATGCGACGCGCACTCGAGTACGTCAAGGCGTTCGACGGCGTGGTGGCTCAGCACGCGCAGGAACCCCGGCTCACCGAAGGCGCGCAGATGAACGAGGGGCCCATGTCCGGCGTCCTCGGGCTACGGGGATGGCCGGCCGTGGCAGAAGAGTCGATCATCGCCCGCGACGTCTTGCTGGCCGGACATGTCGGCTCGCGTCTGCACGTGTGTCACGTGTCAACGGCTGGAAGCGTCGAGATCTTGCGGTGGGCCAAGGGCAAGGGGATTGACGTCACCGCGGAAGTGACGCCGCATCACCTGCTTCTGACCGACGAGCAGGTGGCTACATACGATCCGCGGTTCAAGGTGAATCCGCCGCTGCGCACGTCCGACGATGTTGCGGCCCTCCGCGAAGGCTTGGCAGACGGGACGATCGATGCGGTCGCCACCGACCACGCCCCACACAGTCTCGAAGACAAGGACTGCGAATGGGCGGCGGCCGCGATGGGAATGATCGGACTCGAGACCGCCGTCGGAGTGGTCGCGACGGCCATGGTCGACACTGGCCTGCTGGATTGGGCCGGAGTCGCAGATCGCATGTCCCGACGTCCAGCGCAGATCGGACGCCTCGAGGGACACGGTCGGCCCCTGGAGGTCGGTGAGCCGGCCAACCTGGTGCTGATCGACCCGTCCGCGCGCTACTCGGTCGACCCTGCGGCCACGGTGTCTCGTAGCAGCAACACCCCGTACGCCGGACGCGAGTTGTCGGCACGACCCGTCATGACGTTCCTGCGTGGCCGTCTTACCGCGACTGATGGAGCCCCTCATGGAAGGGAGTGAATGGTTGTCGCGTGCGCTGCTCACCGCCGGAGTCGTCGGGGGCATCATGTGTGCTCTTGCACTGATGCGATGGGGGTGGGTCCGACGAGCGAGACGCCAAGCCAGCATCGGATCACTACCGAGCGTTCCGTCGCTTCCTTCGGTCAGGGACGCTGACGTGAGCAACGTCGAGGCGAGGTACCTCGGTGCGAACCGGAGCGGGGACTGGCTCGATCGGATCGTTGTCCACGGTCTCGGGGTGCCGAGTGCGGCGCGGGTGTGGGTGCAGGCAGCCGCCGGACACCCAGTTGCGGGCATCTGGGTCGTGCGTGATGGAGCGCCCGACATCTTCATCGCGGCCGACGAAGTGGTGGGTGCTCGGCACGATCGCGCCGCGGCCAGTCGCGCGTACGGTCCGGGAGGCGTCCTGGTCATCACGTGGCAGCACGACGCTGACGTGGATATCGGGCTGCGTATCCCAGATGCGGCGCGGGCCGAAGCCGTACGCGCTGCCGTCAACGCTCTCGCCGACGTCCCTTCCACGACTGGAGAAGTCGCGTGACGATCACGCCTGCCCTGTTGGTGCTCGAAGACGGATTCACCTTGCGCGGTGAGTCGTTCGGCGCCACTGGTGAGACCTTCGGCGAGGCGGTCTTCTGCACAGCGATGACGGGTTATCAGGAGACGTTGACCGATCCGTCGTACCACCGCCAGGTGGTGATTCAGACGGCACCACACATCGGCAACACGGGGGTCAACGACGAGGACGACGAGTCGTCAGCGATATGGGTCAGCGGCTATGTCGTGCGAGAGTCGTCCCGCATTCGATCGAGCTGGCGATCGACCGAAGGGCTTCCCCAGCGTCTGGCTGAGCAAGGCGTCGTGGGTATCGCCGGAGTCGACACGAGGGCGCTCACGCGACATCTGCGCGAACGCGGCGCGATGCGGGTCGGGATATCGACCACGACTGCCGATCCCGACCTGCTGCTCGACCGCGTCCGCAGTAGTCCGGAGATGGCCGGTGCTGACCTCACGGGCGCGGTGACTACGTCTTCTCCGTATCGCGTTCCCGCCGTCGGCGAGCGACGGCTGACCGTGGCGGCCATCGACTTGGGCATCAAGGCGATGACTCCACGTCTGCTGGCCGAGCGGGGAATCGACGTGCACGTGCTGCCGGCCAACAGCACGCTCGCAGACATCCGATCGTGCGGGGCGAACGGTGTCTTCTTCAGCAATGGGCCAGGTGATCCAGCGACCGCCGACGGTGCGGTGGGGCTCATGCGGGAGGTTCTCGACGCGCGCGTTCCGGTCTTCGGCATCTGCTTCGGCAACCAGATCTTGGGTCGGGCTCTGGGGTTCGGCACCTACAAGCAGAAGTACGGCCATCGCGGTATCAACCAACCGGTGCAGGATCGCGCCACTGGAAAGGTCGAGATCAGCGCGCACAACCACGGCTTTGCCGTCGACGCGCCCCTCGATTCGGTGAGCAACACTCCCTTCGGGCGGGTCGAAGTCAGTCATGTGTGCCTGAACGACGACGTCGTCGAGGGCTTACGCCTGCTCGACCGGCCCGCCTTCAGCGTGCAGTACCACCCCGAGGCCGCTGCCGGTCCGCATGACTCGAGCTATCTGTTCGACCGCTTCGTCGAACTGATGCAGGAGCGCGCCTGATGCCCAGACGCGACGACATCGAATCGGTGCTGGTGATCGGATCTGGTCCGATCGTCATCGGGCAAGCCGCCGAGTTCGACTACTCCGGCACTCAGGCTTGTCGGGTCTTGCGGTCTGAAGGCTTGCGAGTGGTGCTGGTCAACAGCAATCCGGCGACGATCATGACCGACCCGGAGTTCGCCGACGCGACCTACGTCGAGCCGATCACCCCGGACATCATCGAGAAGATCATCGCGAAGGAACAACCGGACG
>DASUFV010000341.1:0-10860 GCA_036274415.1 Actinomycetes bacterium | reverse complement strand
GTCCGCCGACGAACCACTTGGCGAAGGGCGCGTCCGACCAGTCGAGGGCCTGGGTCCAGGGTGTTTCCCAACGCAGTCGGCGTGCCTGCTCTTCCCAGAACGCCAACCGATCCGCAGCCGCCTCGTCATACATCACGCTGCTGGCATTCGCCTGCTGCGTGAACGCGCTGGACGGTGGGAAGCGTCGCTCCTCCTGGAGGAGGTTCGAGAGGCTGTGGCCCTGTGCTGCGTCAGTCACGATGTGGGTCTCCTTGCGGGCGGACTGTCTCCGAACGTAGCCCAGCGTCGCTCGCGGCGGGAGAGATGGAAGTCTTTGCGGGTGACTCCGCACGATCCGCTCTCTCCGCTTGCCGAGCTACCAGGGGTGGCCGAGGCCGTGGACGCCACGCGGGCGGCCATGGATGGATTGCTGCGTGAGCCCGCCCTGCGGCGACGCCGGGGTGAAGTCAGGGCGGCTGCGCGAGTTCACTCTGCATGGGCGTCAGCGAGGCTTGCCGGCAGTGACGTGGTCATGGACCAGTTCGACCCACCGTTCGCCGATGACGAATCGGGCCGCCTAGCCGCTGCAGCGTTGCACGCCGCGTCCGAGGTCGGCTCACTGGCCGCCACGTGGAAACGCGCACCGCTTCAGGCTTTGGCGCGACTGCACACGGTCGCTGCGGCGGCGCTCGTCGAAGAGGAGGCACTCGGACGCCCCCGAGCCGCGGCGGGAGTCAGCGAGCGGCTGGCCACGCTCGCCGACGTGGTCGCGAGCACGGCAGTCCCTGGGGTGATCGTGTCAGCGGTGGTTCATGGCGAACTGCTGGCGATCGAACCCTTCGGGTCGGTCGACGACATCGTCGCGCGGGCGGCATCACGGGTCGTCCTCGTCGAAAGCGGCGTAGACCCAGACGCCATCACCGTCCCCGAGGTGGGGCTGATCGACCTCGGAGCCGACGCCTATGCCTCTGCCCTGCAGGGTTTCGTGGGTGGTCGTCCCACCGACGTCGGGCACTGGATCACGTTTCATGCTGCCGCAGTCCAGCGGGGCGCAGCGTTTGCACGAACCCTTTGTCGCTAGCTCTCGCTACGTCTTACACCGGACTGCGTCGGCGGATGCGCCGACCAAGCAAGTAGAGCAAACCCACTGCCGCGATCACCGCGACCGAGGTGCCGGCGATGACACGCTGCCTAGTGTCAAGATCCGACAGGTGGGGAAGCTCAGGAACCGATGGCAGCCTGCGCCGCATCGCGACGGGGCGGTTGAACCGGAGCACCGGCCACTCGCGCTCGCGTGCGATCTTGGCGAGCTCCTTGTCGGGGTTCACCGCCACTGGATGTCCGACCGCTTCGAGCATCGGCAAGTCGGTCTGGGAGTCGCTGTAGGCGTAGCTCTCGCTCAGGTCGTACCCATGGTCGGCGGCCATGTCACGAATAGCGTCCGCCTTGGTGGGGCCGTAAGCGTAATACGAGATTTCGCCGGTGTACTTGCCGTCGTCGATCACCATGCGAGTTGCCACGATGTGATCGGCCCCGAGCATCTGACCGATAGGTTCGACGACCTCGGCACCTGAGGAGCTCACGATGACGATGTCGCGTCCGGCGTCGCGGTGCTCCTCGATCAGGGTGACTGCCTCGTCATAGACGATCGGGTCGATCAGCTCGTGCAGTGTCTCCGCCACGACCTCTCGAACTTGCGCTACTGGCCACCCCGTGACCATCGACTGCAGGTACTCGCGCATGCGTTCCATCTGATCGTGGTCGGCGCCCCCGACCAGGTAGACGAACTGGGCGTAGGCGCTCCTCAGAACCGTTCGACGGTTGATCAATCCGCTGGCGTAGAACGGTCGGCTGAACGCCAGAGAGCTGGACCTCGCGATGATCGTCTTGTCGAGGTCGAAGAAGGCGGCCGTACGCGTCGGCTGCGTCACTGTGCGGTCACCGGGAGATTCCCGCGGAGGTCATTGAGCAGGTCATCACCTGTGACAATAGGCAGACCCGTGCGGGTCAGATGGGATTGGGCCGATCGGGTGGTTGTGCGTCAGCCGTGCCGCCCGTTGGCACGACCCAATTGCACTCCGTAGCGATTCGGGTACACGATGTGGAGATCTGGTCCTCCGCGGTCCAGAAGCGCGCCTGGCTCCCTCCCCCCGGGGCCAAGCGCTCTGACGGCCCCCGCTCTCCCCCCGGCGGGGGTCGTCCCGTTTGCGGAGCTCTCCCGGCTCTCCACAGCCACGCTCGAGCTGTGGTTGTCCCCACCTGCTGTGCTCGCCCTCGGCGGACACCTCTAGCGCGACCACGCTTCGGGAAGCCATCAACGCCGCTGGAGATGCCGTCATGACTCCTATCGCCGCTCGCCCACTGCTCGTTACCGGTGACCCAGGGCTGCTGGACGCCGTCCTCGCGGTGGCTGCTGAGGCTGGCGTCGAGTGTGAGGTCGCGCGCGATGTGGCGACAGCGTCAGTGCGGTGGTCATCAGCGCCACTTGTGCTCGCCGATCCCGGGCTGCTTACCGACGACCACCCGCTGCCACCGCGACCGGGATTGGTCGCCGTGAGCAGAGCCCTCGACGACCCAGATGTATGGCGCAGGTTGATGGCGTTCGGGGTCGAACACATCGTCGAGTTGCCCATGGGCGCACCGTGGCTGTACCAGCGTCTCGGCCGCAGCCTTGACGGCGATCCGGGCAACGATCTCCTCGTGGTGTTGGGAGCGGTCGGTGGTGCAGGCGCGAGCACATTGGCAGCGGCGCTGGCAAGCCATGGTGAGGCTGGCAAACCAGGAGTACTGGTCGACCTCGATCCACGCGGCGCCGGCATTGACTTGATGGTCGGTGCAGAGTCTGAAAGCGGCGCGCGGTGGGAGGAGCTCGCGGGCATCACGGGTCGGGTCGACGAGCAGATACTCCTTCAGGCATTGCCGGTCGCTGACGGCTTGCCCGTTCTCAGCTGGCCGCCTGAGAGCGAGATCGAACCGGATGCAGTGGCGATGGGTCATGTACTGGACGCGCTGGCTCGGTCCGGCGCGTTGGTGGTGGTCGACTCCGGGCGTGGTGAGGATCCACGGCTGCATGTCGCGCTGAGCCGCACGTCCCGAGCAGTTGTCGTCGTGCCGCTGCGGGTGCGTGCGATTGCCGCGGCCAAACGCGTCCTCCGCAAGCTCCCTCCACACGTCGAATCGATCGTCGTGGCTCGTGAACCAGCACCGGGTGGGTTGACGTGCGATGACGTCGCCAAGGCGTTGGGAGCGCCAGTGGCCGCAACGTTGGCGGAGGATCGACGGCGACCGCTGGATGAGGAGCTTGGCGCGCCAGCCCCCGACGCAGCGGTGTGGCGCCGGGTGTGTGCCGCAGTCCTCGACAACGCCGCGAGGGCAGTCGCCTGAACGCACCGCTCGAGTCTGAGGTGCGTCGAACGCTCCTTCGCCGAGGCGCGGTGGTAGACGAGCGCTCCGTCCGCGGTGCCGTCCTCGCCGGCGGATGGGTGGCGGATGACGCCACGGTGGCGTCGTTGACATCAGAGCTGTCGGCAGACCTGCGAGGGTTCGGACCGCTCGAACAGTTCATGGCTGACCCCAGCGTCACCGACATCACCGTCAACGGTGCCGACGAAGTCTGGGTCGATCGAGGACAGGGCATGGTTCTGTCGCCCGTCAGGTTTCGCGATGACACCAGCGTGCGACGTATGGCGCAACGTTTGGCATCGCTGTGCGGACGACGCTTGGACGACGCCTGTCCGTACGTCGATGCCCCCCTTCCTGACGGCGTGCGCCTGCACGCTGTGCTGCCTCCTCTCGTTGATCGGGTGAGCGTCGCCATCCGGGTGCCGCGGCACCGGTCGTGGACGCTGGACGACCTCACCGCGTCCGGCATGCTGACGGCCGAGGCGCGCAATCTGCTGTTCGAGCTGATCTCCCGCCGCCGTTCGTTCCTCGTGACCGGTGGCACGGGCACGGGCAAGACCACTCTGCTCAACGCCATGCTCGGTGAAGTCGATGCGCGGGAGCGCATCGTGATCGTCGAGGACACTCGCGAGCTGCAGCCCGTGCATGCGCACGTCGTGCGCCTGCAAACGCGCGCCCCCAACATCGAGCGCGCAGGGGGTGTCAGCATGCAAGACCTGGTCAGGCAGACGTTGCGCATGCGACCTGATCGTCTTGTTGTCGGTGAGGTGCGCGGGCCTGAGGTGCTCGACCTGCTGACTGCCCTCAACACCGGCCATCAAGGCGGCTGCGGCACGGTCCACGCCAACTCCGCCACTGAAGTCGTACCCCGACTCGAGGCTTTGGCCGCGCTCGGCGGTATGCGACGCGACGCCTTGCACAGTCTCCTCGCAGCAGGTCTCGACGCGGTCGTACATCTCGAGCGCGACACGACGGGTCGTCGACGACTTGCGGCGATTGCTCTCGTCACCGGGGAAGGCGATCGAGTCAAAGTCGAGACGGCTTTCGCCTTCGACCAGCAGGGTTGCGTTAATCGAGGGCCGGCGGCGGCAAGGTGGCACCCCTCGGGTGGTGCGAGTTGAGAGCGCCAGTTCTTGTTGCCGCCCTACTTGTTGGAGCGGGCACGTGGTGTGCGTTCACACCGACCATTCGCCGCGGACCTACGCGCCCACAAGCGGCACTCAAGCTACTGGCGATTGCGATGTCCATCCGACGTTCGCTGACGCCGGCGCCGTTGTCGCACGCGAGCGACGTGGCCTCGCTCGCGTCGGGGTTGGCTGCCGAGTTGCGTGCCGGGCATGCGGCGGGTGACGCGTGGCTCCGCGTCGTCGCATCAATGGTCGAACGTCTTCCTGGTCAGCCGGTGCCGGGTGCAGACGTCGTCGCAGTCCTGCGCAGATGGTCGTCCAAGAGCGGATGGGGTGGTCTTGAGGCTGTCGCCATCTGCTGGGAGCTGGCGGAAACCACCGGCTCGGGGCTCGCTGGCGCCCTCGACAAGGTCGCAGACGCGATGCGGTACGAGAACGAGATCGCGCTGGAGGTCCAGGGTCAGCTGGCAGTTACCCGTGCGACCACGACGGTTCTGGCGACGCTGCCGCTGCTCGTCGTCGGTCTGGGAGGCTTGCTCGGCGTCGACGTTGCAGCCGTGCTTTTCGGTACGCCGCTCGGTTTCGCCTGTCTGGCCGTCGGCATGACCCTCAGCGCTCTTGGGTCCTGGTGGGTGTCACGTCAGTCGAGCGGTGTTCGGGGGCTGCTTCGGTGGTGACGATTGGTTCCGCTGTCAGCGCGGGCCTGGCCGCCGCCGCAGCTGTGGCTTGGGCTGCTCCTGCAAGAGCTTCGCGGGAGCGTCTCGACTTGCCAGCAGACGTCGGCCCTGATCGCCAAACTCGGGGGTGGCTCACATCACTGGGTGCTGCCCTGGCCATGGTCGTGTTGTTCGGAGGTGTTGTCGGGTGGTTGGTCGGTGCCGCGCTGGGCTATGGCCTTCACCGTTGGCGACAGAACTCGCGATCGCGACAGGACGACGAAGAGACGACTCGGCGGACGCTGGCGTTGCCGATCACGCTTGACCTGCTCTCGGCTTGCTTGTCCACGGGAAGTCCACCAGCCGATGGATTGAGGGCGGTCGGATCGTGCGTCGGCGGCGCCCTTGGAGAAGACCTCTTGACGGTCGCGGCCGCGATGCATTCGGGAGCTGACGCCGCAGAGGCGTGGTCACTCGTCGACGCTGCAGACCTTCAAGCCCTGGCCGCAATTCTCTCTCGCGCGCAAGTCTCGGGCGCCTCTCCGAGCCCACTTCTTGTCTTGCTGGCAGACCAGCACCGGCAGCGCGCACGCGCTGTTGCGATGGACGCGGCCCGGTCGCTCGGGGTGCGGGTGACTGGGCCCCTTGGCCTTTGCTTTCTGCCCGCGTTCGTCGTGATCGCAGTAGTGCCCCTCGTGATCGCCGTTCTGCCCTTTCAGCTCTGACAGACGTGAACACCTATCGGTCCACAGGACAGCGCCGACCGTGGGTTCTCCCCAAGCCTGTGGTCATCGAGCGCGATGTGTCACCGGGCCGTAGAGCATTCGAGCCGCGACCCGACGGGTCGTCCGGACCGACCGGCTGTCGGATCCAGGAGGTCACATGATGCGAGTTCTTCGCGAGCGCTGGGCTGAGGACGACGGAATGAGCACCGCGGAGTACGCGGTCGGAACGGTGGCTGCGTGTGGTTTCGCGGGCACTCTCATCGAGCTGCTGGGTAGCGACTGGGTGCAGGGATTGCTGAAGAACGTGATCGACAGTGCCTTCGGGTTCCTCTTCTGAAGACGTGGAGGTGCGGCTGGCTCGGGGGGTTGGCCGCACCACCCGCGTCCGGCAGGGCAATCAGAGCCATCAGCACCATCGGCACCGGGAGGCCGGCATGGTCACGGCCGAGCTGGCCATGGCCATTCCGTCGCTCGTTCTGGTCAGTTCTCTCTTGCTGTCGGTGATCGGCACCGCGTCCGATCTGTCCCGCGCAGCCGACGCTGCGCGCTCTGCCGCGCGAGCTGCATCCATCGGGACCGCACAGGACGAGGTGGTGGATCGCGTGCTGCGTGTTGCTCCGCCGCATTCTTCGGTCGCGGTCAGTGTGGTTGATGGCTGGGCGAGAGTGTCAGTGTCAGTCCCACCGCGTCATTGGGGGCCGCTGACGCTGCCCGCTCCTCCAGTCACAGCCGAGGCTCCGTTGGATCTGGGGCTTGCGCCGTGAGGGGAGACCGCGGGTCGGCGTCCGTCCTCGTGCTTGGCACGGGGACGCTGCTGGCGGCCTTTGCGCTCGTGTGCGGACTCATAGCGACCGGCCTGACGGCGCATCGCCACGCCGTGCGAGCTGCCGACCTCGCTGCTCTGGCTGGAGCCCATCGTTCACTCTCCGATGCCGCGCTCGCCTGCCAAACGGCCCGATCGGTAGCCACGGCCAACGGAGCTGACCTGCACGGCTGTGCCCTGCAATCCGGCACGCTGCTCGTTGAAGTATCAGTCCGCACTGTCGCATGGGTGCCGTCGATTACCGCGTCCGCCCGAGCCGGAGTCGCGTTCAGTCGATGAGCAGACTCAGCAACTGAAGCGCACCGGCTTTGTCCAAGGGTTCGTTGCCGTTGCCGCACTTCGGGGACTGGATGCACGAGGGGCAGCCATCGAGGCACTCACACCGTGAGATCGCCTCGTACGTCGCGCGCAACCACGCCGCTGCGTGGTGATAGCCGTGCTCGGCGAATCCTGCGCCACCCATCGCGCCGTCATAGACGAAGACGCTGGGACGACCCGTGTCCGGATGCATGGCCATCGAGACACCACCGATGTCCCATCGGTCGCAGGTCGCGAACAGGGGAAGCAGTCCGATGCTCGCGTGTTCGGCTGCGTGCAGTGCTCCAGGGAGATCTGCACTCGACACCTCGGCAACCGACACCGCGGCGTCCGGCAGCGTCCACCACACCGCGCGCGTCTTGAGTGATCGAGGAGGCAGGTCCAGCGGGTCCTCTCCGAGCACCTCCCCAGTAGCGATGCGTCGGCGGAGGAACGACACGACGACCCTGGTGACTTCGACTGAGCCGAAACAGAGCTCCGCTGCGCCGAGCCGGGAACGGGCCTCGGTTTCGAGGACCGAGATCTCGGTGAGCTCTCTCGCGGAGGTCGTGTAGTCCGGCTGAGCCGGATCCACCAGCGCAATCGACTCGGACAGGTCGAGACTGCGCACGACGAAGCTGTCCCCCTGGTGCACGTAGACCGCCCCCTCGTGCACGGTCGTGTGCGCCGACCCGGGATCGACCGTGCCGAGTACTCGGCCGGTCGTAGTCTCGACGACTCTCACCGGATGCCCGCCGACGCCACGGAGGTCGGCGAGGTCGGACGCCCGCTCGCGTTTGGTCCAGAACCATCCGGTCTCGCGACGACGCAACCACCCGCGATCCACCAAGCTCTCGATCAGCGCACCACTCGCGCTCCCGAAGAGAGGGAGGTCCTCCTCGGTGAGTGGTAGCTCGGCAGCCGCGGCCGCCAGGTGTGGGCCGAGCACGTAGGGGTTCTCAGGATCGAACACCGTGGCCTCGACCGGCTGCCCGAAGATCGCCTCTGGGTGGTGCACCAGGTAGGTGTCGAGCGGGTCATCACGGGCGACCAGCACGACGAGCGCGCCTTCGCCGGCGCGCCCGGCGCGTCCAGCCTGCTGCCACATCGACGCGCGAGTACCCGGCCAGCCGGCAAGCATCACAGCATCCAACCCGCTCACGTCGATGCCGAGCTCGAGCGCGTTCGTTGCCGCAACACCACGGAGATCCCCAGAAGTGAGTCGTTGCTCGAGCAGCCGACGTTCCTCGGGCAGGAAGCCTGCGCGATACGCGGCAACCGTGCGCGACAACTCGGGCTCCACCTCGGCCAGTGCGTGCCGGGCCAGCAGTGACACGACTTCTGCGCCACGTCGCGAACGCACGAAGGCGATCGTTCTGGCGTCCTGAATCACGAGGTCTGCCAGCAGCGAGGCGACTTCTGCGGTGGCAGTCCTCCGTAGCGGAGCGTCATGTTCGCCGTGCATCTCGCTGAACGGTGGCTCCCACAGAGCGAAGACCGTGCGTCCGCGGGGGGAGTGGTCGTCGGTCACGGCGGCGCACGGCACGCCGGTCAGGCGTTGAGCGGTTTGGTCCGGGTCTGACGCCGTGGCCGACGCTGCAAGAAAGGTCGGGTTGGATCCGTAGCGGGCGCTGATGCGACGCAGTCGCCGTAGGACCAACGCCACATGCGCACCGAACAGTCCGCGGTAGTGATGAAGCTCGTCGACAACGACGAACTGCAAACGTCTGAGAAACGATGCCCAACGAGCGTGTCCAGGGAGCATCGAGTGATGCAGCATGTCGGGATTGGTCAGAACGACGTTCGCATATGAGCGAATCCACTCGCGCTCCTCGTTTGGAGTGTCGCCGTCGTAAGTCGACACCCTCAGGCCATCGACGGGGAGCGCTGCGAGTCGACGACGCTGGTCATTGGCGAGAGCCTTCGTTGGGCTGATGTACAACACGGTCGCACCGAGCGGCTCGCCTTCATCACGACTCGCAAGAACTGCATGAAGGGATGGCATGACGTAGGCCAACGACTTGCCGGACGCCGTACCGGTCGAGATCACGGCCGACTGCCCTTTGTGCGCGAGGTCAGCGAACTCCACCTGATGTGCCCACGGAGCCGCGATCCCCTGCTGCTCGATGGCGTGCCTCACGTCCTGGTGCAACCAAGACGGCCAATTCGAGGTCAGTCCTTGGCGCTCCGGGAGGTGTTCGACGTGGGTGAGCCGCGACCTCCGAGCGTCGGCGGACGCCAGCCGCTCCAACAGGGCGTCCGGATCTGCCATGAGGCCAGTCTGACCGCTCACCTGCGGTGATGGACACGCGCAGGGGAGATACCGCAGGTTCCTGCTCTCCCTGGTTCGGTGCTGAATAGACTCCCCCACGGCCCCCGGACGCACTGGTCTGGTGGGGCCTGCCCTTGAGGAGGATTGATGTCGCTGCTCGCCATCGGTGAGAACGTGGTCAACCTGACGTCCAAGCAGCTGACCTATGTGTCGATCGTGGCAGTCATTGCGGTGGCCGCGATCGTGGTTGCAGGACTCCTGGTTCGCCAGGTTCTCGCCGCATCCGAAGGCACCGACCGAATGCAAGAGATCGCCAAGGCGGTGCAAGAAGGCGCAGCGGCATATCTCACGCGTCAATTCCGCACGCTCGCGGTCTTCGCGGTTGTCGTCTTCTTCTTGCTCTTCCTGCTGCCCGCGGACACCAACAGTGAGCGCGTCGGGCGCTCGCTCTTCTTCATCGTGGGTGCGGTGTTCTCAGCTGTTACGGGCTATGTGGGCATGTGGCTCGCGGTCCGAGCCAACGTTCGGGTTGCCGCAGCAGCCAAGGACTCCGGCGAGCAGCCAGCAATGAAGATCGCCATCCGCACCGGCGGCGTCGCCGGCATGTTCACGGTCGGTCTCGGACTCTTCGGCGCGGCCCTCGTCGTGCTCATCTACCAAGGCGATGCACCGGTCGTGCTCGAAGGCTTTGGCTTCGGTGCAGCGATGCTCGCGATGTTCATGCGTGTCGGTGGCGGAATCTTCACCAAGGCCGCCGACGTCGGCGCCGACCTCGTCGGCAAGGTCGAGCAGGGCATTCCCGAGGACGACCCGCGCAACGCCGCGACGATCGCTGACAACGTTGGCGACAACGTTGGTGACTGCGCCGGTATGGCGGCTGACCTTTTCGAGTCGTATGCCGTGACGCTCGTCGCAGCACTCATCCTCGGCAAGGCCGCGTTCGGCGACATCGGTCTGGTCTTCCCCCTGATCGTTCCGGCGATCGGGGTGATCACCGCGATCATCGGAATCCTGTCCATCGTGCCGCGTCCGGGGGACCGTTCAGGCATGACCGCGATCAACCGGGGATTCTTCATTTCGGCCGCGGTCTCCATCGTCCTCGTGATCGGAGCGACGTTCTGGTTGATCCCCGCCAAGGCCTTCGACCTGACTGGCGTTGCCGTGGCGGGTGACAACGGAGTGTTCGCAGGTATCGACATCGACAGCTACAACCTGCGTTGGTTGACGATCGGTGCCGTCGTCATCGGCATCGTTCTCGCCGCCGTTATTCAACAGCTCACGGGCTACTTCACCGAGACCAACCGCCGCCCGGTCGACGACGTTGCCAAGTCTTCACTCACCGGTCCGGCGACGGTCATCTTGTCGGGAGTCTCGCTCGGACTGGAATCTGCCGTGTACTCGGCGCTGTTGATCGGTGCTGCTGTCTATGGAGCATTCCTGCTCGGTGCGGGATCGATCACGTTGTCGTTGTTTGCCATCGCGCTGGCTGGAACTGGTCTGCTGACGACAGTCGGCGTCATCGTGGCAATGGACACGTTCGGCCCGGTCTCTGACAACGCACAGGGCATCGCGGAGATGT
>DASUFV010000340.1:0-4309 GCA_036274415.1 Actinomycetes bacterium | reverse complement strand
TTGTCGTCGGCCTCGACCACGAACCACGGGCTCTCGTGCACGTCTGTGTGCACGAACATCTCGTCCTTGGCTCGTGAGTAGTCCTCCCAACGCTTGATGGACTCGACGTCCATCGGCGAGAGCTTCCAGCGCCGGAGCGGGTCGTCGAGTCGGGAGTGGAAGCGCCGGTCCTGTTCCTCGTGGCTGACGCTGAACCAGTACTTGCGCAGCTCGATGCCGTCCTCGACCAGCATCCGTTCGAAGATCGGTGTCTGGTGCAGGAAGCGCCGGTACTCGTCGTCCGTGCAGAAACCCATGACGCGCTCGACGCCAGCGCGGTTGTACCAGCTGCGGTCGAAGAGCACGATCTCGCCGGCCGCTGGTAAGTGCTCGATGTAGCGCTGGAAGTACCACTGCGTGCGCTGACGTTCCGTGGGGGCGGGCAGAGCAGCAATGCGCGCGATGCGTGGGTTCAGGTACTGAGTGACGCGCTTGATCGCTCCGCCCTTACCTGCGGCGTCGCGCCCCTCGAACAGGATGATCAGACGCTGACCGGTCTTCTTGGTCCACTCCTGCACCTTGGCCAGCTCAGTCTGCAGCCGGTAAAGCTCGCGCTCGTAGACCTTCTTGTCCAACCTGGACGTTTGGTCCTCGACGTCGTCGCGCTCGTGCTCGCGTTGGTCCCGTTTGGACATCGCGCTCAGGCGTCGCCCATGCTCGCACCTGGATCTGCTGCGCGCGGATCGTCGAGGCGGTAGCGGTCGAACGCTTCCTTCACAGACTCTCGCTTGACGTCTCCGCGCCGCGCCAGCTCGGCCAAGGTGCGAACGGTGATGGACTCGGCGTCCACTCGGAAGTGCCGGCGCAACGCACCGCGGGTGTCCGACAAGCCGAACCCGTCCGTCCCCAATGTGGCGAAGTCACCAGGCACCCATGGGCGGATGAGCTCTTGCACAGCGCGCTGGTAGTCCGAGACAGCCACCACGGGGCCGGGCGCGTCGCTGAGCGAGCGCGTCACGAAGGCCTGAGTCGGTTCGGATGCCGGGTCGAGCAGGTTGGCGTCGTCGGTGCGTAGGCCATCGCGATGCAGCTCGACCCAGGAGGTCACCGACCAGACGTCGGCGCTGACGTTCCAGTCGTCGGCCAGAAGCTTCTGAGCCTTCAGGGCGCTCGGCATGATGGAGCCGCTAGCGAGGACCTGGGCACGCAGGTCGAACGAGGTGTCGGCTGGGCGGTACCTGTACATGCCTCGCAAGAGCCCGTCGACGTCGAGGTTCTCCGGCTCGGGCGGCTGAACGATCGGCTCGTTGTACATCGTGAGGTAGTAGAAGACGTTCTCGGAGTCTTCCCCATACATCCGGCGCAGACCGTCGCGCAGGATGTGGCCGATCTCGAACCCGAAGGCCGGGTCGTAGCAGACCGCTGCGGGATTGGTTGCGGCGATCAGGTGTGACTGGCCGTCTTCGTGCTGCAGGCCTTCACCATTGAGGGTCGTGCGTCCGGCGGTTGCCCCGATAAGGAACCCACGCGTCATCTGGTCGGCCGCTGCCCAGAGCGAGTCACCGGTGCGCTGGAACCCGAACATCGAGTAGAAGATGTACACCGGAATCATCGGTTCGTCGTGCGTCGAGTACGACGAACCGGCAGCGATGAACGACGACACCGAGCCGGCTTCGTTGATGCCTTGATGCAGCAGCTGGCCGTCAGTTGCTTCCTTGTACGACAGCATCAGCTCGCGGTCGACGGACACGTACGTCTGGCCGTGCGGGTTGTAGATCTTCTGCACGGGGAACATCGCGTCCATGCCGAACGTACGCGCCTCGTCCGGAATGATCGGCACGAATCGGTGGCCGATCGCTTTGTCCTTCATCAGCTCCCGCAGGATGCGCACGAACGCCATCGTCGTGGCGACCTCCTGCTTGCCGGAGCCGCGCTTGGAGACCTCGTACGCCGGGTCGCCGGGCAGCACCAGGGGCCGGCTCTTCTGGCGGCGTTGGGGGAGGTAGCCGCCGAGTGCTTGTCGGCGCTCATGCAGGTACCGGGTGATGTCGCTGTCGGGGGCTGGCCGGTAGTACGGCGGCAGCTTGGCGTCCAGCTGGTCGTCCTCGATGGGAATCTTCAGCCGGTCACGGAAGCCCTTGAGGTCTTCGAGCGTCAGCTTCTTCATCTGGTGGGTGGAGTTGCGGCCCTCGAAGTGTGAGCCGAGCGTCCACCCCTTGATGGTCTTGGCGAGGATGACCGTGGGCTGACCCTTGTGCTCGACCGCGGCCTGGTACGCCGCGAACAGCTTGCGGTAGTCGTGGCCGCCGCGCTGCAGCGCCCAGACCTGCTCGTCTGTCCAGTCCTCGACCATCTTGCGCGTGCGTGGGTCGCGTCCGAAGAAGTGCTCGCGGACGAAGGCGCCGTTCTCGGACTTGTACGTCTGGTAGTCGCCGTCCGGCGTCCGGTTCATCAGGTTGACCAGGGCGCCGTCGCTGTCCTGCGCGAGCAGCGGGTCCCAGTTTCGCCCCCATACGACCTTGATGACGTTCCAGCCAGCGCCGCGGAACAGCGCCTCGAGCTCCTGGATCACCTTGCCGTTACCGCGAACAGGCCCGTCCAGCCGCTGCAGGTTGCAGTTGATGACGAACGTCAGGTTGTCGAGCTCTTCGCGCGCCGCCAATCCGATCGCGCCGATGGACTCGACCTCGTCCATCTCGCCGTCACCCAGGTACGCCCAGACGTGCTGATCGGATGTGTCCTTGATTCCGCGGTTGAGCAGATACCGGTTGAACTGCGCTTGGTAGATCGCGTTGATCGGGCCGAGCCCCATCGACACCGACGGGAACTGCCAGAAGTCGGGCATGAGCCGCGGGTGCGGGTAGGACGGCAAACCGCCACCCGGGTGTGAGAGCTCCTGGCGGAACCCGTCCATGCGGTCCTCGTCGAGCCTGCCCTCGAGGAACGCGCGCGCGTAGATGCCGGGAGACGCGTGCCCCTGGAAGTAAACCTGATCGCCGCCGCCGGCGTGGTCAGGGCCGCGGAAGAAGTGATTGAACCCGACTTCGTAGAGGGAGGCACTGGACGCGTACGTCGAGATGTGGCCGCCGACGCCGACGCCCGGACGTTGTGCCCGATGCACCATGATCGCCGCGTTCCAACGGACGTACGCCCGGATCCTGCGCTCGACCCACTCGTCCCCTGGGAACCACGGCTCTTCCTCCGGGGGGATCGTGTTGATGTAGTCGGTCGTCGTCAGTGAGGGGACGCCGACGTTGCGCTGGCGGGCCCGCTGCAACAGGCTCAACATCAAGTAGCGCGCGCGGTAGGGGCCCTCGGTGTCGATCACGTGGTCGAGTGAGTCCCGCCACTCGGCGGTCTCCTCGGGATCGACGTCAACCAACTGGGTCGGCAGACCCGCACTGATGAGTGGCTCGCGCTCGCGTCCGTTCGTCACGCTGCTATCGCCTCGATTCGTCCGGCGGTGCGGTCTTGTCGGCGTTTCGGCTAGCGCCGGTGTGTGCGCAGCCCCAGCCTACGACTGCCCGTCCCTCTCTACCGCTCACGGCCGTTGTCGTGCAGGCTTGGAGAGTCCCTATGCACCTGCCAATGAAGCTGGAAAGGCAAGGAGCGCGCCATGCAAGCCAAGGTTGGCGAGAGGTTGATCCTGAAGTCCCACCACGTGGGCGAGCCGGAACGTATCGGGGAGATCCTCGAGGTGCGCGGCGAGAAAGGCGGCCCGCCATTCCTCGTGCGCTTCGAGGACGGTCACGAGGGTTTGGTGTTCCCAGGCCCGGATGCGGTCGTCCACCACGCCGATCCGGGCTGAGCCGGCCCTGGACGCCGGATCCGGTAACGACCGCTGTTTGCCGTGACTCGACGTGCTCAGATGCCCTGATGTGCTTGCGCTGGACGCTGGCCCTGTAATGGACTACCCGCGTGCACCCCGGTCGGGGTGCCGGTCCAGGAAGGGGTAGTGGTGAGCGCGAACGACGCGCCGGCGGACGGGTCCAGCGGTCTGGCCGACCGGATGGGGTTCGCCCAAGGCCAGGTGGTCCTGGAGATCGGCGCGGACTCCGACGCCGACGACGTACTGCGCTCCTCGATCGCGTCGACCATCGGAAACGAGATGGTGGGCGAGGAGTTCGATGACGTCGCAGACCTGGTCGTCCTGTGGTGGCGCGATGGCGACGGTGATCTCGTCGACGCGTTGGTGGACGCACTCTCGGCCATCACGTCCGGCGGTGTGGTGTGGCTCTTCACACCCAAGGCTGGTCGCGAGGGGCACGTCGAACCAAGCGAGATCGGTGAGGCAGCGCGAACCGCTGGACTGTCCTCGACCAAGAGTCTG
>DASUFV010000339.1:0-17741 GCA_036274415.1 Actinomycetes bacterium | reverse complement strand
GTGCCTTCAAGGCTGAAGTGCAGCCGGTCGAGATCGCGAGCGCGTTGCAGCGCGAGTGCGACGACCGTGCCGCGATCGTCACCAGAGGTCGGACGATCGTGCCGAACGCGTTCACCGTCGACCTTTCTCCCAGCGACTTCGATCGGCTCGCCGTCTACCGCGAAGCGTTGTCGCGCGAGCTGGCCGACGTCGTACGCGAGCACGCCGGCGAGCAGGGCTACGCCTTCGTCGGCCCGCTCGAGGTCTCGATCAACCGGGACGACGACCTCGACACCGGACTGTTTCGCGTCCTTGGCGAGGCCGAGGAGGGCGAGATCCCGGTCGACACGCACCTGCCCACGTCGTGGCTGGACGTCGGAGGTCGCCAGGTGCGCCTCACCCAGGACGTCAGCGTCATCGGACGCGGCTCCGAGGCCGACGTCAACATCCCCGACCCGGGCGTATCCCGGCGCCACGCCATGGTTCGGCTGCGTCCGAGCCCCAGCATCATCGACCTCGGCTCGACGAACGGCATGACCGTGGACGATCGCCGGGTCGAGCAGGCTGACCTGTACGACGGCTCGGTGATCATGCTGGGAACTACACGCATCGTCTTTCGACAGTCAGGCACCTGATGTCAGAGCTGACCCTCACCGTTCTGCGCCTCGGCTTCCTGGTGTTGCTGTGGACGTTCGTCCTCACCCTGGCCGGCGTCATGCGCACCGACCTGTTCGGCCCGCGGGCAAACCGTCCTAAGACTCCAAAGCCGGCCAAGCCGCCCGCGCCGAAACAACCACGCCCGCAGAAACAGAAGGGTGGACGCCGCGGTCAAGCACGCACATTGACGGTCGTCGAGGGTTCGTTGAGCGGCACGTCCATCAACCTCGGGACAACGCCCATCACGATCGGTCGCTCCGGCGACTGCACGGTGGTGATCGACGACGACTACGCGTCCAACCACCATGCCCGCATCTCGCCACACGAGGGTGGCTGGATCATCGAAGACCTCGGGTCGACGAACGGCACGTACGTGCAACGAACGCGCGTGACGAGCCCGATGCGCGTCCCGCTCGGCGCCCCGATCCGAATCGGAAAGACGGTCCTGGAGCTGCGCAAGTGATCGCGCGTGCATGCGAACAGGTGATCACGTGGGTCTGACCCTGCGCTATGCCGCCCGCTCCGACGTCGGGCACCTTCGAGAAGGAAACGAGGACAGCGGCTACGCCAGCCCGCACCTGCTCGTCGTCGCGGACGGCATGGGAGGAGCGGCCGCCGGCGAGGTCGCCAGCTCGGTCGCGGTGGCTGCCATGGCGACGCTGGACGAGGACCAGCCCAGCGATCTGCTCGACGCCTTCGCCAACACCCTGACCCGGATCGAGAGCCAGCTGGCCGGACTCGTCGAAGCCGAGCCTCGACTGCGAGGCATGGGCACCACCCTCACTGCGGTCATGCGCGAGGACAGCCGGCTCGGGATGGTGCACGTCGGCGACTCCCGCGGCTACCTCCTGCGCGGCGGCAAGCTCGAGCGCATCACGCGCGACCACACTCTCGTCCAGTCCCTGATCGACACTGGACGCCTGTCCGAGGGGGACGCCGCGACGCACCCGCAGCGACACGTGTTGACCCAAGTGCTCGACGGAGGTCACCCGACCGACGCTGATCTCTCGATCCGTGAGATCAAGCTCGGCGACCGCATCCTGCTGTGCAGTGACGGCCTCACCGGAGTCGTCAGCTCCGAGACCATCGGCGCGACGCTGCTGGCCAACGAGGATCCGCAGGACGCCGTCAACGAGCTCGTCGACCTCGCGTTGCGTGCTGGTGGCCCGGACAACATCACGTGTGTCGTCGCGGACGTCGTCGAAGACAACGACACCAGCTCGTCGGACGCCGCCGTCGTGGTCGGAGCAGTCGACGTCCAGGCCAACTCGCGCCGCTTGCGCCTTCCCGACACTCCTGCCGGACGCGCCGCGCGACTCGCCGGGAAAGAGAACGACGACGAGGGCGACGGTACGAGTCGGCGCTCGCGGCGAAGGGTGCTGTGGCTCACCGCCGTCGGCATGCTGCTGCTCGGACTGCTCGTGGGTGCTGCGGTCGGCTGGTACACGTGGTCGCAGAGCCAGTACTTCGTCGGCACCACTTCGGGCACCACTGGTGACATCGTCGCGATCTATCGCGGCCCCAGCGAACAGCTCTTCGGAGTCGACCTCTCGAGCTTGGTCGAGACGTCGACGATCGAAGTCGCCGAGCTTCCCGAGTTCGAACAGGACCAGGTGGCGTCCACGATTGCCGCAACCAGTCTCGACGACGCGAGAGAGATCGTGACGCGCCTCGCGCAAGAGGCAGAACGCTGCGGTGAGAAGAATCCGCCGGCCGGTTGCCCCGTGTCGCCATGACGACAACGACCATCACGCCTGCTGCGGTCACCACGCGGCGCCCAAAGAACCGTCGGGGTACCGAGCTGCTGCTGCTGGTGTTCGCCTACGTCATCTCGCTCGTCGCGTTCGCACAGGTTGACCTGGTCCTACTGGACGAGCTAAGTGGCGACTTCTCGACGTTCGCAGCGGTGTTCGGCATCGGGTTGCTCGTCGCGCACGTGACCCTTCGGTGGCTGGCTCCCTACGCCGACCCCATCCTGCTTCCGGTCGTGTCGCTGTTGAACGGCCTCGGGCTGGCGATGATCCACCGACTGGACCTCGCAGAAGATCTCAGGCCCGAAAACCCTGACTACGTCCCGCAGTTGACGTGGTTCGTCCTCGCCATCGGGCTCTTCGTCGCCGTCCTCTTCGTCGTGCGCGATCACCGGATCCTGCAGCGCTACACGTACACAGCGATGTTCGTCGGGCTGCTGCTCATCATCTTGCCGTTGCTGCCATTCATCGGTGTCGAGATCAACGGTGCACGCATCTGGGTGCGCCTCGACCTCGGCAGCACGAGCTTCAGCATCCAACCCGCCGAGGTCGCCAAGATCGTGCTCATCGTCTTCTTCGCGGGCTACCTGGTGGTCAAACGCGACGTTCTCGCGCTCGCGCGCAGCCGAGTCATGGGGATCGACCTGCCGCGAGGACGCGATCTTGGCCCGATCCTCGTCGCGTGGGCCGCATCGCTCGGCGTCCTCATCTTCCAGCGCGACCTCGGCACGTCCCTGCTGTTCTTCGGGCTGTTCGTCGCGATGCTCTACATCGCGACCGAGCGGCGCTCGTGGATCATCATCGGCACCGTCCTGTTTGCCGCGGGTGCGTTCGTCGCGTACCAACTGTTCGAGCACGTGCAGTTGCGAGTCGGCATCTGGCTCGACCCGTTCGCCGACGAAGCCGGAGACGGGTACCAGATCGCGCAGAGCCTCTACGGCTTCGCGAGCGGCAGTGTGCTCGGCGTCGGGCTCGGTCAAGGGCACCCCGACTTCGTCCCGTTCGCAAAGACCGACTTCATCATGTCGGCATTCGGAGAGGAGCTCGGCCTCACCGGCGTCATGGCGTTGCTCGCCCTCTTCGCCATCATCATCGAACGCGGAATGCGCACGGCCGTCGCCTGTCGGGACGGCTTCGGCAAGCTGCTCGCGGCCGGCCTCGCCACTGCCGTTGGCATCCAGGTCTTCGTCGTGGTCGGGGGCGTCATGAAGCTCATCCCGCTTACCGGCCTCACGACGCCTTTCCTGTCGTACGGCGGATCGTCACTCGTGGCGAACTGGGTGCTGGTGGCGCTGCTGCTCCGGATCAGTGACGCCACGCGTCGTCCCATCGACGCCGGACGCCGCGAGGCCAAGAAATGAACGCCACGATCCGCCGCACCGCCGTCACGCTCGGCTTGCTGATCCTGGCGCTGATGATCAATGCCAACGTGATCGCAGTCTTCCAGGACGACGAACTGCGCGCGCGAGACGGGAACCGCCGGCAGCTGATCGATGAGTACGACCAGCAACGTGGGTCGATCCTGGTGGGACGCAAAGCCATCGCGAAGTCCGTACCAACCAACGAACGACTGCGCTACCTGCGCGTGTACTCCGATGGCGAGGTCTATGCGCCGGTCACCGGGTACTACTCGGTGTATGGAGCGACCGGCATCGAGAAAGCCGAGAACGACCTGCTCACCGGCAACGACGATCGGCTGTTCGTCGACCGCTTGACCACTCTGTTCTCCGGCCAGCAGCCGCAGGGCGGCAACGTGATCCTCACTCTTGACGCCGAAGCGCAGCGCGCGGCGTTCGAGGGTCTCGCTGGACAAGAAGGGGCGGTCGCCGCGATCAACCCGCGCACGGGAGCGATCCTGGCCCTCGCGTCGTCACCATCGTTCAACCCGAACGCGCTCGCGTCGCATGACCCCGCGGAGGTCACCAAGAACTACGACCGTCTGCGCAAGGACCCAGGCGACCCGCTGCTGAATCGCGCGACACAACAGATCTACCCGCCCGGCTCGCTGTTCAAGGTGGTTGTGTCCGCTGCGGCGCTGAGCAGCGGGAAGTACGAACCCGACACCGAGATTCCTGGCCCAGCCCTCTACGACCTGCCCGACAGCTCGAACACGATCGGCAACTACTTCGACGCGGCCTGCCTCGACGGCACGGTCACCCTCACCGAGGCGTTGGCGATCTCGTGCAACACCGCGTTCGCGAAGATCGGCGTCGACCTCGGTGATGAGGCCATCCGGGCGCAGGCGGAGCGCTTCGGCTTCAACAGGCCGTTGAGTGTGCCGCTCGGCGTCGTCCCGAGCATCTATCCGGATGATCTTGACGCTCCGCAGACCGCGTTGAGTGCGATTGGTCAGTACGACGTCAGGGCCACAGCCCTGCAGATGGCCATGGTCGGGGCCGGGGTCGCCAATGACGGCCTGGTCATGAAGCCCTATCTGGTAGCTGAGGAGCAGGCACCAGACCTGTCGGCGCTTTCCATCACCGAACCGGAACCGTTGAGTAGGGCCGTGTCGTCCGAAGTAGCGGCTGAGCTTCGCGACATGATGGTGAACGTCGTCAACAACGGCACCGGCTCGACTGCTGCGATCGACAATGTCAGCGTGGGAGGCAAGACCGGTACTGCCCAAGATGGCAACCGGCCCCCTCACGTATGGTTCATGGCCTTCGCGCCCGCGGACGACCCTCAGGTGGCGGTGGCCGTGATTGTCGAGAACGGCGGCGAGCTCGGCGACGAGGCAAGTGGCAGCGCGGTGGCGGCGCCCATCGCAAAGAGCGTCATGGAGGCGGTACTTCCGTGAGTGGTGACAGGACGAACGGGACGCTGGGCGGGCGGTATGAGCTCGGCGACCTGCTCGGGCATGGGGGCATGGCCGACGTCCGCAAGGCCACCGACCTGCGGCTGGGTCGCACGGTCGCGGTCAAGATGCTGCGCACCGACCTCGCCAAGGACGCGACGTTCCAAGCACGCTTCCGGCGCGAGGCGCAATCGGCGGCTTCGCTCAACGCGTCATCGGTCGTCGCGGTGTACGACACCGGGGAGGACGAGCTCGACGGCGTCCGCGTGCCGTACATCGTCATGGAGTACGTGGAAGGCCAGACACTGCGTGACGTTCTGCGCAGCGGTCAACGGCTCATGCCGAACCGTGCACTCGAGATCGCGGCGGGAGTGCTCGCCGCACTCGAGTACAGCCACCGCGAAGGAATCGTGCATCGCGACATCAAGCCGGCCAACGTGATGCTCGCGCGCAACGGCGACGTCAAGGTCATGGACTTCGGTATCGCCCGTGCCGTTGCCGACAGCGGCGCCACGATGACGCAGACGGCGAACGTACTCGGCACGGCTCAATACCTCTCCCCCGAGCAAGCCCGCGGTGAGACCGTCGACTCCCGATCCGACATCTACTCGACCGGGTGCCTGCTCTACGAGCTGCTCACAGGGCGCCCACCGTTCCAGGGCGAGTCGCCCGTCGCCGTGGCGTATCAGCACGTCCGGGAAAACCCCGTGCCCCCGTCGACGTTGAACCCCGACGTCGGCTCCGAAGCGGACGCCATTGTGATGAAGGCGCTCACCAAGAACCCCGCGAACCGCTACCAGTCCGCGTCAGAAATGCGCGTCGACATCGAGCGCGCCTTGCAAGGTGCCACCGTCACCGCACCCCCGGTCATGGCGGAGCCGCCAACGCAGGCACTGACGACGGTGACCGAGCCACCCCCCGAGGACGAGGAGAAGAGCCGCAAGGGTGCGTACGCGGCCCTGATCATCGCGGTCCTCATCGTCCTCGCGCTGCTCGGATGGGGCGCATGGGCGCTGCTCGGAAACTCACCCAACAACGTGGAAGTACCGGACGTCGTCGGCATGAAGCTGAAGCCGGCACAGGCCGAGCTCGAGGACGCCGGGTTCGAGGTCGAGGTCGAGACGCAGACCAGTGACGAGCCGGAGAACCAAGTTCTGACGCAAGACCCGGCGGGCAACACCGAAGCCGAGGAAGGCTCGACGGTGAACCTCGTGGTGTCGGCCGGACCGGAGCAGGTCGAGGTACCCGAAGTCGAAGGTCTCACCGAAGATGCGGCAATCGACGCGATCGAGAGTGCGGGCCTCAATTACGCGGGCAGCAACGACGTCCCGTCAGACCAGCCCGCTGGCATTGTGGTCGGGTCCGATCCGGACCAGGGCAGAACCGTTGACGCCGGAACAGACGTCACGCTCGACGTCAGCAATGGCGAAGTCCAGATACCGAACGTCGTCGGTGACTCTCAAGAGGAGGCCACGACCAAGTTGGAGACGGCCGGCTTCAACGTCGAACCCGTCTTCGAAGAGACCGACTCCGCAGCGGCCGGCACCGTGATCGATCAGTCACAGACCGGATTCGCCAGGCTCGGAACGACGATCGTGATCACCGTCGCCGAGGCGCCGCCTGAGCCCTCACCCACCCCCTCGGACACTGCGACCGAGGAGCAGGACAACAGCGGCAACAGCGACGGCAACAACGGCAACGACAACGGCAACGGCCCGCCGGACGGTTGATCCGAGCGCGCCGCGGCGCCAGAACGATCAAACAGACGCTACTGCCACCACGGGAGCGAGGCCGGCCGAGCGCGCAACGGCGTCGGCGTCACCGCAGACGGTGAGCCAGTTGGCAAGCATCAGGTGACCGCCCTCGGTCAGCACCGACTCGGGGTGGAACTGCACGCCTTCGACGGCGAGCGTGCGATGGCGCATCGCCATCACGACGCCGGACGCGGTGGTGCCGGTGACCTGCCAGTCGTCCGGGACGGTGTCGGGGTCGACGGCGAGTGAGTGGTAGCGCGTCGCGGTGAACGGGCTGGGGAGCCCGGCCAGCACGCCGACGCCCTGGTGCTCCACGAGGCTGGTCTTGCCGTGCAACAACTCGGGCGCGCGCGACACCTTGCCGCCGTACGCGACCGCCATGGCCTGCAACCCGAGGCACACGCCGAAGATCGGAACCGAGCCAGACAGCTCGCGGACCAGGGGCACGCAGGCGCCGGCGTCCTCGGGCACTCCGGGGCCGGGGCTGAGCAGGATGCCATCGAAGTCTTCCGCAGCCGAAAGGTCGACCTCGTCGTTACGCACCACCGTGCATTCGGCGTCCAACTGGGCGAGGTACTGCACGAGGTTGTAGACGAACGAGTCGTAGTTGTCGACCACCAAGACCCGCGCACTCACGCCATCCAGCGTACGGCACACCTTTGGGGTACTTCCTCCGTGCTATAGGCCCGACGAACTACCCCGAAGCTGTGTCGTCCACGGTCACGTCGGTGAACGGCAACCAGGTTTCGGCCCAGGGAAACACCCACACGAACAGTGCCGCCACGATCGCGGCAAACATCAGCAGCAACAGCAGCACGCGCACCCACGCCGGCCCCGGCAGATGCCGCCAGATCGCCGCGTACATCACGTACCTCCGAGGACGGCCGGACGCCCCTCGCCCTTTGGCAGTACGTCGGTCAGCGTTGCGTGGAAGATCAGCCGCTCGTAGGACGCCCAACGTGGGTTGCACGTCGTGAGCGTCAGCAATCGTTTGCTCGGCTCGACGTCCGGCTTGTTCGGCACCGGAAGGATCACCTCGACCTGCGTCGGCTGAACGATGTACTCGTCGGTGACGCGGTACGTGTACCACTTCGTTCCGGTCTCGACGACGACCGCGTCGCCCTTCTGCAGTCGATCGAGGTACGCGAATGGCTCCCCGTTCGTCGCCCGGTGGCCGGCCACAGCGAAGTTGCCGACCTCACCCGGAAGTGCGGTCTCCGGGTAGTGGCCGACTCCCTCGGCCAGATCCTCCAGCGTCACTCCCTCCACGATCGGAACTTGGTAGTTCTCGCCGAGGCGGGGGATGCGCAGGATCGCAAAGGGTTCACCGTTCTCGAGGGGCAGATCGAACTCGGGGCCAGTGGGTTCTGCGCCTTCCCACGTCTGTTCCAGCTCGTCGACCTTCTCCTGGGCCGCCAGGTCAGCCTGAACGTTCGTCCACACCAGCTGGTACACGACGAACAACATGACTACGACGCCGGCTGTGATGAGGAGCTCACCGACCACGCCGACGGCTCGACGAACCGCGCTCACTCCACCGCCTGCGCGTAGCGGGTGCTGAGCGGTCCTTCGTACGCGGGCACGGTCAGCGAGGAGTCCTCGTCGACGTCCAGCCGCAAGCCCAACAGGTCCACGTACTGACGGTAGAGGTCAACGCGTGGCGAGGCGTCCAAGGCTCGCTGCATTCGCTCCGGTGGGCCAATGGCCGTCACCCGATAGGGCGGCGGGTAGACCCGACCGTGCACCAGCAGGGTGCTGCCGACGCAGCGCACGGCGCTCGTCCCAATGATGCGCTGATCCATCACCGCCATCGCTTCTGCGCCGCCGGCCCACAGCGCGTTGATGACGGCGTGAAGGTCCTGCTCGTGGACGACGTAGTCGTCGGCGGTGTAGCCGGGAGGAACACCGGACGCCGGAAGCGGCGCGTCGTCGAGCTCGACGACCAGCCCCGCACCAGAGACCTCGCTGATCTGCGACTCGAGGCTCGGGTCGGCAGCGAGCGGAGCTTCCTCCTGCACCGCCGCGTCCACCTCGGCCTGCAGATCCGTGACCCGTTCGGTGTCGCTCCTGACCCGGTCCTGCTCGGCGCGGATCAGGCCGACCAGATCGGTACGCCGCTCCGCCCGCAGGTCAGTCCCCGCGGCCAACCGCGCCGACGTGGCGAGCAGCACGCCGATCAGAACCAGGACGACGATCACGAGCACGCGCCATGCCGCCGTCCGTTCCACAGCAACTACGCTAAGGGCCAGCAGATCGCACGGAGTCCCGACCGGGTGCGGGACAAGAGTCAAGGAGTGGACGTGCCCAAGTCGCGCTCACGAAAGAAGAGCGAGTACACGCCGCCGCCGGACAAGCGAGCCGGATCGGGCGTCAGCGGTCGATGGGTGGCCCCCACGATGATCGTCCTGCTGCTGGTCGGCCTGGCCTGGGTGGTCCTCTACTACGTCGCCTCGGGGTCGATCGGGTTCATCGACGACCTCGGCGCCTGGAACGTCGCGATCGGCTTCGGCTTCATGTTCGCCGGCCTCATGGTGGCCACCCGCTGGAAGTAGCTGTTTCCGACCCGGCGCCAAACCCGGCACAAACAACACAGGTGTAACTACATCCACAGCGTGGATAACCCCTGTGGACGGCGCTTCTGGCGCACCCCCGGAGCGGGGGCTAAGCGGTGTCGATGAGAACTGGCTCGTCGTTGCAGGGTGGGCCGTAGAGCACCTGGGTGCCGCCGCCTTCGATCGTGCAGTCCTCGATCTGGCTCGACCGCGCCACCGTCACTCCCACCAGCACCACGAAGATCAGCACGGACGCCACAGCCGACCACAGAAAGCGCGTGCGTTGAGGCGCATAGACCATCACGGTGGTCAGGAGCGCGCCCACGATCAGGCCGCCCAGGTGGGCTCGCCAGTTGATGTGAAGACCCGGAACGAACCCGATCACCACGTTGATCAGGATCAGCGCAATCAACCCACCGAGGTCGAACTTCAGCTTCACCGAGAGCGCGAACAGCGCACCGAAAACACCGAACACTGCGCCGGACGCGCCAACCGACGCCAGGCCAGGCGAGTCGACGGCGTAGGAGAGCACCGACCCGCCGAGCGCGCTGAGCAGGTACACCGTCAGGTACCGCCAACGGCCCAACCGCTCCTCTACGGCGGCGCCAACGAACCACAGGGCGAGCATGTTGAGCGCTAAGTGCGGGAATCCGGTGTGAAGGAACGCCGAAGACACCAAGCGGTACCACTCGTCGGACAGGGCGACCGCCCCACCTTGCATCTGGTACGTGTCGAACAGTCGGCCGCCGAGCGCCTCGTTGACGAGCCAGATGATGACGTTGATGGCGACCAGGATCTTGGTGACCAGCGCGGAGTCACGGTGGATCGCGCCGCCGCTGATCGTGCGCGCCTCTCGACTCTGCGCCTGCGCAGCGCGGACGCACTCCGGGCACTGGAATCCAACCGGCGCACTCACCATGCAGTCGGGGCAGATGGGTCGCAAGCAGCGACTGCACCTGATGTGACTCTCGCGGTCGGGGTGGCGATAGCAGGTCGGCGGCGCCTCGGCTCCAGACCCGACGGCCTCTTCGGTCATGCGAGAAGTGTCAGGCGCCGACGCGCTCGACCAACACCGACTCGATCACGACCGGGTCGACCGGACGGTCCTGCGCGCCGGTCGGGGTGGACGCGATCGCGTCGACGACCGCACGCGAATCGGCGTCCGCAACCTTCCCGAAGATCGTGTGCTTGAAGTTGAGCCAGTCCGTTGCTCCGACGGTGATGAAGAACTGTGAACCGTTCGTGCCCGGACCGGCGTTGGCCATGGCGAGCAGGTACGGCTCGTTGAACGTGAGCTCGGGGTGGAACTCATCGGCGAACTGGTATCCAGGGCCACCGGTTCCCGTGCCCAGCGGGTCGCCGCCCTGGATCATGAAGCCGCTGATCACACGGTGGAACGTCGTTCCGTCGTACAGCTTGTCCTTGGTCGTCTCGCCAGTAGCCGGGTGCCGCCACTCGCGTCCACCCTCGGCAAGTTCGACGAAGTTGGCCACCGTCTTGGGTGCATGGTTGGGGTACAGCTCGAGGCGAATGGCTCCGCGGTTGGTGTTGAGGGTCGCGAAGAGTTGCTCAGCCACAGCGGGCCTTCCTGTCGGCGGACGAACGGATCGATCCTCGCACAAAGTGCGGGACGCCTCAGAGGTGGCTGGACAGGAACTCGAAGGTCTCGAGGGTCTGGTCGTTCCAGTAGATCCGGGTGTGGCCGCCTGGCCCGTACGACCAGATCTCCGGTTCCTCCGGGAGCGCTTCGACCAGGGCTTCAACCGACGGGAAGAGGCTGTCGTCCGTACCGCACCAGATACCCAGCGGCATGCCTTCGAGCGCGTCGATGTCGCTGAACACCGAGTCGCCCTCAGCGACGGCAGGAGAGTACGCCGCGACGGCGCGCGCCCACCCAGGGTCGACCTCGGCCATGCGCAGGACGCCGTAGCCGCCCATCGACCATCCCCACAGTGCTCGGCGGTCGGCGTCAAAACCGCGTTCCTCGAGCCACTGCGGCATCTCTTCGAGCACCATCGCCTGCGGGTTGTCGCCGTCCGGCTGCGGCTCCCACCGAAGGACCGATCCATAGGCTCCGGCAAGGACGAAGGGCTCCGCGCCGTCGTCTACCGCCTGGGTCAGGAACTGGGGCAATCCAAAGGGTTCGTAGTCGGCCGGGGTTGCGGTCGCCCCGTGGCAGATGACGACGACCGGCAGACCTTTGCCCTTGCCGTAGCCGGCGGGCACCGCCGTGAACAGGTCGACGTCGCGTCCTCGAGATTCGGAGTACACCGTCTCGAGCTCGACGTGACCGACCTCGGCGTCGGGGATGTACGCGGGCGGAGGGTCGACGATCAGCCGTTTGATGCGGTCAGGCCACAAGGGATAGGACGCGGCCGCCCCGATGCCGATCCCGGCGACTGCGGCGCCGCCAATCAATAGACGTCGACGCGTAACGGGATCGGCCATCGGGCGAGTGTAGGGGTCAGCCGCGCGCTACCCAGGCATCTGTGGTCAACACGTCGACGTCGGATCCCGAATCCAGTGGTTCGGTCAGGACCCAGGGTGTGACCGATCCGTAGTTTCCCGACCACAGGCAACGGGAGGGAACGGACACGGTGAGCTCGGCGTCCTCGGCGTCCCAACCCGCGCGAATGCCGTTGCAGCGAACCCGTCCAGTGCTGTCGAGGACGAAGCTACGGTCAGTGCCGTCGGAGTCGTGAAGGTTGACGATGCGGATGAGTCCGACCTTTCGAGCGCGGACGCCCACGATCGTCTTGCCGGAGCGATGTGATGCGTAGTCGACAGTCGTCATCAACCGGTAGTCGTTGTTGTTCAGGTCGACGGCAACGATGTCCAGGCCCGGTCGACTCTTGTCACCCGAGGGATCGGTGAGGGCCATCACTTCGGCGGACGCGGGTGTGGCCCCAACGAGGACGAGACCGGCGATCAGGCTGGTGGTCAGGCCGGCCAGCAGACCGGCGGTGGATAGGGGACGGAGTGTTCGTCGTGATGTCATGGCGCGGGACCATAGGTCGAGTCGACGGCACAGCCGCCAGAATCCACATCCGCAGGTTTACCGGGAGGCCAACACGTGGGCTGTGGACTCGACTGCGAGCTTGAGTGCCGACCTCAGCTCTTCCGGCGGCATCACGAGCGATGGCTGGATGTTGATTGACGTCGTACTCGAGTCGACCAGCAACCCGTTCTGCAGCATCTGCTCGGCCACGCGATGCTGCAGATCAGGAACGCGTTCCTTGGAAGCAGCGTCGCGGACCAACTCGATCGCCATGAAGCAGCCCTGGACGCGCACGTCGCCAACCTGGTCGAACTGGTCGACCAGCGGAGTGAGCACCTCACGGCCAACCGCGTCGAGCGCTTTGACGTTGTCGAGGACGTCTTCGCGCTCGAAGACGTCGAGGGTTGCCAGGGCGGCCGCGCAGGCGGCGGGCAACCACGACCACGTGCTTCCGGTCGAGAGGTCGTCGAAGCTGCCGAGCACGCGCTCACTGCCGAGGACGGCACCGATCGGCATGACGCCGCCGCCCATCGCCTTGCCCAGGCACATCAGATCTGGCTGCAAGCCCCACAGGTCTGCAGCGAACAGCTCACCGGTGCGACCGAACCCGGTCTTCACCTCGTCCAAGCACAGAAGCCAGTCGTGCTCGCGGCACAGCGAGGTGAGGGCCGCCCAGAAGCCCGCATCCGGGATGACCACACCGCCGGACCCGAGCACGGGTTCGATGACAACGCCGGCGACTTCTGAGGGGTCCACTTCGTGGAAGAGCACGTGGTCGCGGAGATAGTCGACGGTGCTGTCGCCACTGCCGCCGGGTCGCGGTGGCCCGAACGGTGTGCGATAGGTATGCGGGTACGGCACGTGGACGAAACCACCGCCGAGGGGTCGCAAGCCCATGCTGATCTCGAAGTGCTCGGCACCGAGACCGGCGGTGGTTGAGGACTCGCCGTGGTACGCGCCGTGAAAACCGATCACGACGTGGCGTCCGGTGGCGCGTCGCATGAAGCGCACCGCCGCCTCGATTGCCTCCGTGCCGTTGAGCGCGAGGTCGACTCGCGTCAGGCTCGCGGGTGTCACGGCCAGCAACCGCTCCGCGAGCGTGACCATCTGCGGATGCGTGAGTGCGTGACTGTCCTCGTTGCCGAACGCGAGGAGCTGCTCGCGCACGGCGTCCACGATGTCGCTGCGACCCGCGCCGAAAGGCACGGACGCCGACGAGCTGGCCAGGTCGACGAAGACGTTGCCGTCGACGTCCTCGACCAGCCAACGCTCCTTGCGAGCAGCGACGATCGGATACGCCCCATGGGTGAGACCGGGGTAGAACACCCGCTCCTGAGCCTCGCGTGCCGCGCGGCTGCGTGGCCCAGGGACCGGCCCCGAGATTTGTGGTCCGCTCAGTGTCATGACAGTTGTCGAGCCTCCGACCGTCGGCCAACGTCGCGCAGCACCTCGCGAGCGCAGTTGCGTCCGTTGGCACCGGTGACGCCGCCGCCAGGATGCGTGCCAGCACCGCACATGTACAGGTTGCGCACCGGCGTCCGATACCTGGCCCAGCCTCGAACCGGTCGGAATGCGAAGAGCTGGTCGAATGACATGTCACCGTGCAGCGCGTGACCACCGGTCATCCCGAACAGGCGCTCGAGATCGAGGGGGCTCAGCACCTGTCGATGGACGATGAGGTCTGACAGGTCCGGCATGACACCTGCCAAGCGGCCGACCGCGTCGTCGGCCACCTTCTCCTTGATGTCGTCCCACTCGCCGTTCGCGAGCGTGTAGGGCTGGGAGTTCACGTCGATCGTGACGATGTGATGGCCAGGCGGCGCAAGCGAATCGTCGTGCACGGTCGGGAAGCACACCTCGATGTGCGGGTCGTGCGCCGGTACGCCTTGCTTGGCCTGCGCCTGTGCCCGGTCGAGGTCGGAGAGCCAGCCGGAGATCTCCATGATCCCGCGGTGATAGGGCTGCACTCCGTCGCCCAGCCCCTTCACGTGTGGCAGGCCGGAGACACCGAGCGTGATCTTCATGCTGGTGCCCTCGATGCGGTACGCCTTCACCGCGGAAGTGAAGTCCTTGGGCAGCTCACCCTGGGGCACCAATCCAAGGAACGTGCGGCGCGGGTCGGCGTTCGACAGCACCTGCTCGGCCCGGAACGTCTGGCCGTCGGTCAGGCGGACGCCGGTGGCGCGACCACCCTCGACCACGATCTGCTCGACGTCCGCGTCGGTGAGGATCGTTGCGCCGGCCTCCTGTGCGGCCTCGGCCAACAGCTCGGTGACGCGTCCGATGCCACCGCGCACGAATCCCCAGCTGCGCACTCCAGCACCCGTGTCCTCCGACGCGTGGTCGTGCAGCAGGACGTACGCAGTTCCTGGGTCCGAAGGTCCGAGCACGCTGTCGTTGATCGCGTGCCAGCCGAAGGCGGCCTTGACCTGTTCACTCTCGAAGTACTGCTCGAGCAGCTGGGTTGCAGACGTCGCAAAGAGCTGTCCGGCGGCGAGCACCTGACGCCTGTGCCGCGCCGCGTGCACGGCGAGTCGGGCCACGGCACTAACGCCGGTCGAACGCAACGAGATGTCAGGCGGTGTCCAGTCGATCATCGGCGTGACAAGGCCGGCGATCTCGCCCAGGTCCGACTCGAACCGGCTCAGCGCATCGGCGTCCTTTGCCGAGAAAGCCTTGATGTTCTGCGCCGTCACCTCGAGATCGTCGTCGACGTACAAATGCGAACCGTCGTCGAAGAAGTGCAGCGACGGCCCAGCCGGATCGACGACGAGCCCGCGCTCGGCCAACCGGCAGTCGCGCCAGATCGCCTCGCGGAGCATCGACAGCACATAGGCACCGGTGGACGCGCGAAAGCCCGGCGCGAACGTCTCGGTCACACACGCTCCGCCAACGAACGGACGCCGCTCGAGTACCAGCGTGCGCAGCCCCGCTCTCGCGAGATAGAACGCGGCGACCAGGCCGTTGTGGCCACCGCCGATCACGATCACGTCGTGGGTGGCCGACATCAGGTCTCCAACCTGTTGATTCGTGAGAGCCGATAAGCGATCACGGCTAGGACACCTGAGAGCACCAGAAGCATCAGGCTGAGCGCCGAGCCCTGCGCCAAGTCGCCCTGGTCGAGAATCAGGAAGTTCACGGCCTGGCCCAACATGTACGAGCTGGTTCCGCCGACCAGCGATGGAGCCGCGAAGTCGGTGAACAGCGGGATGTACACGAGCAGGATGGCGATGAAAATGCCTGGCGCCGCAAGCGGCAGCAGGATGCGCCGCGCGATGGTCCACCACCCGGCGCCAAGATCTTGCGCTGCCTTGAACAGCCGAGAGTCGATCGCCTTCATCGACGCGTACAGGGGAATGATCGTGTAGGTGATCCACCCGGTCGACAGAACGATGATGACCGCCGTCTTGTTGAACAGGAAGGCGTCGATCGGCTGGTCGATGATGCCGAGCGACTCCAACGCTCCGTTGAGAATGCCGTTGCGTCCCAACAGCATGCGCCATGCGTAGATACGCACGATCGGGTTGAGCTCGTCGAGCACGACGATCCCGAGGAGCAGTGGAATCTCGAATCGTCCTGCCTTGAAGGCCATGACGTAGGCGAGAGGGACGCCCACCACCAGCTGGATCAGCATCGCTGACGTGGCGATGATGACCGTGGTCTTGGCGATCTCGAGGTACAGCGGATCGGTCAACAACGACGTGTACGCCTCGAGGGACCAGATGGACTCCGCACCGTTGATGCCCATGCCGACGCTGATCAGCGCGAGGATGGCCATCGGAACGACGAACAGCGCGAGCAGCACGAGCAGCGGCACGGACAAGTAAGCGGCCGGCAGCCACCAACGCCGCGGGGCTCGTCCGACCTCCGGCACGTCGACGCCGACCTGCGTCGTCACCTCTGGCGTTCGCGTCGATGTCAACGTCATGCGCGGACCCCCGAGGTCACCAGTGATGCGAGCTCGTCTCCGCCACCACGCCGCCGCGACACGCGTCGAATGCCCCACCACAACGCGTACACGACAGCGACCTGCACCACCGATATGAGCGTCGACATCGCGTTGACGATGGGAAGGTTGTTGGAGTTGCGCAGCACCGAGTACGCCCAGACCGGGAAGGTCTGGTCGTACCCACCGGTGAAGAAGCTAATCTCGAAGTTGTTGAACGACCACGCGAAAGCAAAGATGAACGCGGCGGCCAACGCTGGTGCCAACTGCGGCAGCACGACTCGCGTCATCATCTGCCACTGCGAAGCGCCCAAGTCGAGTGCAGCTTCCTCTTGTGAGCGTTCGAACCGAACCAGGCGTGCGGCAACGAGTGCCGTGACGAGCGGGAACGTTGTCATGACATGCATCAGCCCCACCGTCTCGAGGCTGAGATCGACATCGAGCGAGGCAAACAACAACAGCCCGGCAATGCCGGTCACCAGCCACGGAACGACCAGCGGCGCACCAACAAGTCCGGTGGTCGCCGACCGCCCCGGAAAGCGGAACCGGGTGTGCGCCCAAGCCGTGCACGTACCCAGAACGACGCAGATGGGTGCAACCACGGCGGCCAGGATGAGTGAGTGCATGAGCGCCGTCAGGGCCGCGGGATCATTCAAGGCAGCCTCGTACCACTCGAGCGTGAAGCCCTGGAATGGTAAGGCGATCACCGACGAGTCGTTGAACGAGAAGAGAGCCAGCAGCAGGATCGGGCCGATCAGGACGACTCCCACGGCGATCACCAAGAGGGTCGCCAGGGAGTTCGTCCAGCGCTGCTGTGAGGTCATCTAGCCGACCTGGATCTCTTGCCAGGCTTGGTCCCACTCCTCTTGGTAGGCCGCCTCGACCTCGGGGATGAGGGACTCGAGGTTCGACGGGTCGGCCGACTCGCGCTCCTCCTTGGGGATCAGCGGCATCGCTTCTGGGTTCACGATCGAGAATCCCTGGGACGCGATCACCGCCTGCATCTCCGGCGAGAGGTAGTGGTTGATCAGGGCGTATGCACCGGGAACGTTCTCCGACTCAGAGCTGATGCCGAAGCCACAGATCCACGACAATGCGCCTTCCTCCGGTGCGACCCACGCGACATCGACACCTTCGTTCTGCAGCTTGGTCGTGGTTCCAAGACCGCCGTCGGTGAGGATGATCTCTCCGGACTTGAACAGGTTGATCGTGTCTGAGTCAGAGTCGGCGAACGTCCGGAACTGGTCGCGGTGCTCGATCATGTAGTCGCGTACTTCGGCGATCTGGTCGGGATCCATGTTCATCGGATC
>DASUFV010000338.1:0-4104 GCA_036274415.1 Actinomycetes bacterium | reverse complement strand
TGGCGGTGTTGTGTTCGTTCCCGCGCTTGCCGGATTAGGCGCACCCGATTGGGATCCGTCCGCGCGAGGAGCGATCGTCGGGATCACGCGCGGTACCACGGCTGCGCACATCGCTCGCGCGACGTTGGACGCCATCGCCTTTCAGGTCAGGGACGTCGCCGACCTCATGGTGCGAGAGGCGCACATCGATCTGCCCGAGCTCGCGGTCGACGGCGGAGCCGCAGCCAGCAACTTGCTCTGTCAGCTACAAGCCGACCAGCTCGGCGTCCCCGTCGTTCGGCCGCAGATCATCGAGACCACGGGGCTTGGTGCCGCATTCCTGGCCGGCCTCGGCGCCGGCATTTGGAGCACCCCCGACGAGCTGCGTGCCGCTCGGCAGATCGACCGAAGATTCGAGCCCGGACGCCGCGACCCCGCAGCGCATCTGCAGTGGCGCGCAGCCGTTGAACGTGCCAAAGGCTGGGCGGACGGCACACCTTTGGGGTAACTCACCCGTGCCATAGCCCGGAGGAAGTACCCCGAAGCCGTGCCGTCAGTCCTCCAGGATGGTCTCGAGGACGGGCCGCTCCTTCGGTGGACGAGCCGCCACCTCTTCGACCGCTTCGATGATCCGGCGACAGCTGTCGCGGAAGACCTCGGGCGGCATCGTGAGGGCCGGCTGCAGCCGGTAGTGCCACTTGCCGTGCTGGGTGATGCCGAGTACGCCGCGTCGAAGCGCCGCCTCGTACACGGCGTACTGGAACGCTGGTGCGGGCGCGATCGTCTCTTTGCTCTGCACGAACTCCAGCGCCGCTAGCGCACCCGTGGCGCGTACGTCACCGACCTGCTCGACGCGTTCCTTGAGCGGCTCCATCTCTTCGAAGAAGATCCGCTGCAGCTCGCGCACGTTCTCGAGCACACCGCCGTCCTGAATGATCCGGATGCCCTCTGCCGCTGCAGCCGCCGCAGCGGGCACGAAGCCATACGTGCTGCCGAGGTGGAGGTCTGTGTTGCCCATCACCTCGTCGGTGCCGAGGATGCCGGCGATCGGCTGACCACCCGCAGCGAACGCCTTGCCCAAGAGCAGCAGGTCAGCGTCGATGTTGTCCCACAGCTCGATGGCGAACATCTCTCCGCAGCGCCCCATGCAGGTCTGCACTTCGTCGATGCAGAGCAGCCATCCCCACTGCTTGCACAGGGCGCCGAGACGGTCCCAGAACGCCTGGCTGGGGGCGTGGATGCCGCCTTCGCCGAGCACCGGCTCGATCATCACGCCGGCGATCTGACCGGGATGTACCTGATGCACAAGCACGTAGTTCTCGAGGTAGTCGAGCACTTCGGTGTCGTCGAACGGCCCCGGGCCTTTGGTGAACGGCGAGCGGAACCTGTTCGGGTAGGGCACCATCGCGACGCCAGCGACGTACTGCAAACTTCCCGCAGTCACCTGCGAGAGGTCGCTGCTCGTCACCGCGGTCAGATATGTCGACTCACCGTGGTACTGCCCACCGAATGTCAGCACCATCGGACGCCCCGTCGCCTCACGCATGAACTTCACCGCGCCCTCGACCGCAAGCGTCCCCGTGACCGAGTACTCGACGCGGTTGAGGCGTCCGGGCGCGATGTCGGCGAGCAGCTCGGCCAGCTCCAGGACGGGCGTGTTCTGGATCCAGGCGCTGATCTCCATGCCGTGGCGGTCCCACGTCTCCTCCATGGCGCGCTTGATGCGCGGAGGCGTCGGACCGAACGGAGACGCTCCCCATGCAGAGATGTGGTCGGCGAAGGTGTTGCCGTCGACGTCAACGATCAACGACCCGCGGCGGGACGCCTCGACGAACGGGATGTCGGAGTGGTCGCCCATCGTGGCGGTGATATGCGCATCGGAGCGGTCGAACCACTCGCGACTGCGCGGACCGGGTAGTTCGGTGCGCACCTCGGGGAGCTCGAGGTCGTCGGACCGCTCCGCAGCGTGCGTCGTGAGTGATGACGTCATCAGTACTCCACTCGTTAGATCGAAACCTCGCGCACTCAGGCAGCCGGCACCGAAGTGCGGTCGTCGACGACTGGCTCCTCGGACGCCGCACGTCCCGCCTTCGCCCGCGCCGCGTACACGTCGACGTACTCCTGGCCGGATAGCTCCATCAGCTCGTACATGAGTTCGTCGGTGACCGACCGCAGTACGAACCGGTCGCTCTCCATGCCCTCGTATCGCGAGAAGTCCAGCGGCTCACCGATGCGGATGCCGACCCGCGCAATGCGCGGCAGCACGCGTCCGGGCGGCTGGACGTGGCGTGTGTTGATCATCGCGACCGGAATGACGGGCACTTTCGCCTCGAGCGCCATGCGCGCAACGCCGGTCTTGCCGCGGTAGAGACGCCCGTCGGGTGAGCGCGTGCCTTCGGGATAAATGCCCAACAGATGGCCCTCGCCGAGCACGCGCAAGCCGGTGCTGATGGCGGCCTCACTGGCGCGTCCACCCGTGCGGTCGACCGGCACCTGACCGACGCCAGAGAAGAACCACGCCGTCAGGCGTCCCTTGATGCCCTTGCCGGTGAAGTAGTCGCTCTTGGCGAGGAAGGTGATGTGCCGATCAACCATGAGCGGCAGAAAGATCGAGTCGGAGAACGACAGGTGGTTGCTCGCGAGGATCGCCGGACCCTCGTCCGGAATGTGCTCGAGGCCCTGCACCCAGGGCCGGAAGACGAGCCGAAGCCACGGGCCGACGAGCACGTACTTCATCAGCCAGTAGAGCAACGCGAGTCCTTCCCGGTCGGGTTCGCCGACCGTTCAGCAGCCTTTGGTGGCCCCTATTGTCAGGCCCACGCCGCTGGTCAGCCTATTGACGCACCCGAGGTCCGGCAACGTCCGGACGGGCGTAGCAGGCCAGTACTGGGCTCTCGGGACGTTCTCCCACGTGACGCCAGCAGCCCTTTGCGTGTCACGATGGAGGCCCGCCAACCGGCAGACGCAGGGAGCATCCCGTGGTCGTACGCCCAGGAGCCGAGCCATTTCGGCATGCCGGTGGCTCGACCGGCGTCCTGCTCTGTCACGGATTCACCGGCTCGCCGGCGTCCCTGCGCCCATGGGCCGAGCATCTGGCGTCCGAGGGACACACGGTCAGCCTTCCGCTGCTGCCCGGGCACGGCACCGAGTGGCGTGAGCTGCAACTGACCCGCTGGTCGGACTGGTACCAGGCAGTCGAACGCGAGCTGGTGGCGCTTTCTCAGGAGTGCGACCACGTCTTCGTCGGTGGGTTGTCGATGGGCGGCACGCTCACGCTGCGCCTCGCCGAGGAACACCCGGACCTCATCCGGGGAATCATGGTCGTCAATCCGTCGGTGCACTCGCGTCGCAACGAGCTGAAGGCATTGCCGTTGCTTCGTCATGTCGTGCCCGCCGTGCCGGGAATCGTGAACGACATCAAGCGGCCGGGCCAAGACGAGATCGGCTACGGACGCCTCCCGTTGCACGCGCTGCATTCCGTGACCGAGCTGTGGAGCGACGTGTCGGAACGATTGCCGAGCGTCACGTGTCCGATGCTCGCGTTCGGGAGCGACGAGGACCATGTCGTTGAACCGAGCAACTGCATCGAGGTCGTTCAACGAGTCCGCTCGCACGACGTGATGTTCGTTCCGCTGCACGACAGCTACCACGTGGCAACGCTCGACAACGACGCGCCGCTGATCTTCGACCAGAGCAGCGCGTTCATCCGTCGCATCGTCGCGCACGCACCAACCGCCGCCAAGCCGGACGCCGCCGCGTCCGACGAATCCGACGGAGCTCGACGATGACTGCGGTTCCCGGGCCGGGCGATCCCGACGACCGTGACGAGTTCGGCGACCCCAAGTCGGTCGACGCCGCTTTCGACGAGATCGTCGCGAATCTCGACCAGCCGCAAGCACCCGACGCGCCCTGGCCGGACGCGGAGAACGACGGCGACGCGGGGGCTCTGCCTCCGCAAGAGGGCGCCGCGCGTACTCCACGACAGGAATGGCCGGGTTGGGAGGACGTACGCGTCCCGTCGGACGAGACGCAGGACGCCGAGGTTGATGAGACCGACGAAGAGGCTGATGGGGACAGCGACGAGGGGCACTACGTACCGCCGCCACCGCCCCCAGTTCCACGCGG
>DASUFV010000337.1:0-6945 GCA_036274415.1 Actinomycetes bacterium | reverse complement strand
GAAGACCTCGGCACGCTGGGCCCCGGGGAATGGTTGCCGCCCGTGCTTGAGCGGAACGTCGCCGACGTAGGCGAGACACCGGAGTCCCCCGTCGTGCTGGTGGCGGCGGGGTCGACCGAAGAGTCGGCGCGAGTTGACCTGGTGGCCGCAAGCGGCCTGTGGCAGGCGAGCCGCCCCGGCCGAGTGCTCACGGCGGCGGTGAGTGGGCCCGATCCGCGACCAGAACAGGTCATCGCCTCCCTCGGCTCAGCTGCATCCGAGGCTGTGGTGGTTCCGTTCATGCTCGCTCCCGGTGCCTTGGCCGATCGAGCCGCGGCTGCGGCCCAGTCAGCTGGCGTCCCCTGCGCGGCCACGATCACCGCGAAAGACCGGACGCCGCCAGAGCTGGTCGCTCACCTCGCGCACCGACTGCAACCAACGTGACCAGGTTGGCGCCCCACGGGCGTCACGCGCCCTGCGGTTCAGCGAGAGCCAACAGACGCGACAGCGCACGGAAGTACTTCTTGCGGTAGCCGCCGCGCAGCATCTCTTCCGGGAACAGCTCGTCCAGGGCATGGCCAGATGCCACGAGGGTGACGTCCCGGTCGTACAAGCGGTCGACCAGCACCACGAACCGAAGCGCCACTGCCTGGTCGTCGATGGGGCGCACATTGCGCCAACCCACCAGGTCGACCTCGTCGACCAAAGCTCCATATCGGCTCGGGTGGACCGTGGCGAGGTGATCGAGCAGTTGGTCGAAGTCGTCCAGCGTGGCGCGCTGCGCTCGCTCGACAGCTTCCACCACCACCGACTCGGACACCGGTGCGGGTACCACCGGTGCTCCCCGGTGGCGGAAGTCGGCGCCCTCGATCCGGATCACGTCGAACTGGCTGGCGAGCGCCTGGATCTCCCGGAGGAAGTCCGCAGCTGCGAACCGTTCTTCACCCAGTCGGTCCGGCAGTGTGTTGGACGTCGCAGCCAGATGCACCCCCGCCTCGCTGAGCCGCGTCAAGAGCGTCGACATCAAGACCGTGTCGCCCGGGTCGTCGAGCTCGAACTCGTCCACGCAGAGCAAGCGGCACCTTGACAACCGTTTGACTGCCTCGTCGAAGCCAAGTGCGCCCACCGCGTTGGTCAGCTCGACAAAAGTGGCGAAGGCCTTCGGTGCCGGCGCGACGTGCCAGAGCGAGGCCAGCAGGTGCGTCTTACCCACTCCGAACCCGCCGTCCAGATACACGCCGGGCCGACCCTCAGGTGGTGCAGGTGCGCGCCGCCACCATCGCGCGGCTTGCCCCGGCCGAGTGAGACGCTCAGCGAACACCTGCAATGCCGCAATAGCTGCAGCTTGTGATGGCTCGCTCGCATCCGGGCGGAAGCTGTCGAACGACACTCCGGCAAACAGCGGCGGTGGCACCAGACCCGCGACCAGAGCTTCAGCCTCGACGACCGGGTCGCGGTCGACCAGTCGCGCGAAGGGCCACGCCGCCTCAGGTCGTTCTGCGCCAGCCCCTGTCACGTCGAGCGACCCTAGCGAGCCAGGTCCGCGGCTCTGCAGACCTGCTGGCCCTCTGACACGATCAAGTCATGCGCCGACTGCTTCCGCTTCCGCTGGCTGACGAGCTCGACGTCGACGCGCTCGCTGAGCACTACGCCTACCCGGACGACCGAGCAGTCCTGCGAGCCAACATGGTGACGTCGGTGGACGGGGCCGTGACCTTGGGCGGACGCTCCAAACCGATCTCTGGCGACGCCGACTGGTACCTGTTTGGACTGCAACGGGCGTTGGCTGACGTCATCGTCGTGGGTGCAGGAACCGCGCGCGCCGAGGGTTATGGCCCCGGACGGTCCCGCCCCGAGTTCGCTCACCTGCGTGAACGCAAAGACCAAGCGAGCGCACCGACCTTGGCACTGGTCACCCGTAAAGGTGACCTCGACCCGGACGCCGGCTACCTCGGAGGAACAGCACGTCCAATCGTCATCACGGGAACTGCCGGGTTTCACAACCTCGGTGAAGTCGCCGAGCGAGCCGACGTGATCGTCGCAGGCGATGACGACCTCGATCTGAAGGTTGCGCTCGAGCAATTGCACGAGCGAGGCCACCGGCGGGTTCTGTGTGAGGGTGGTCCGCACCTGCTGGGCACACTGCTCGATGCCGATCTGATCGACGAGCTGGCCGCGTCACTGTCGCCAATCGTGGTGGGCGGAGACGCCGGGCGCATGGTGCAGGGTGCGAAAGGCAAGCTGCATTCGTTCAGCCTTGACGGCGTCCTCGAAGCGGACGGGGCGTTGTTCATGCACTACCGAAGGAAGAGGTCGGGCTCATGACACCGACGACCCTGCGACCTCCGATCTCGCCGATGCTCGCGAAGGCGACGACGGAGGTGCCCGAGGGAAACGGGTACCTGTACGAGCCCAAGTGGGACGGCTTTCGCTGCCTGCTCTTCGTCGGCGACAGCGTCGAGGTGAGCGGGCGTTCGGAGTCACTTACCCGCTACTTTCCCGAAATCGTGCGTGCGGCGTCGGAACAACTGCCGTCTCCGATGGTGTTGGACGGCGAGCTCGTGGTCGCGTCTGGTTCTGCGCTCGACTTCGAGGTGCTCGCGCAACGCATACACCCAGCCGAGTCGCGCATCACGATGCTGTCGGAGACGACCCCTTCCTGGTACGTCGCGTTCGATCTGCTCGAAGACCCGAGCGGCGTGCACATCGAAAAGCCCTTCGCCGAACGACGCGCGCGCCTCGAGGCCGCAGCGGCGTCCTGGAAGAGTCCGTTCTTCCTCACACCGGCGACCGCGGACGTCAACGAAGCGCGCGAGTGGTTCGAGCAGTTCGAGGGCGCTGGGATGGACGGCGTCATGGCCAAGCCGGTGGACGATGCGTATGCCCCAGGCAAGCGCACGCTGACGAAGGTCAAGCACAAGCGCACTGCCGACTGCGTGGTGGCCGGCTACCGCGAGCACAAGTCCGGTGGTGTGGTCGGATCACTGCTGCTGGGGCTGTACGACGACGAGGGCAACCTTCAGCACATGGGAGTCTGCGGCTCTTTCTCGGCCGCTCGGCGCAAGGAACTGATCGACGAGCTCGCGCCGTACGTGACGACCTTCGATGAGCACCCATGGAAGGTCGCGGTGGACGAGGCAGGCGTGAGACGGCCCGGCATGGTCAACCGCTGGAATGCCAAGAAGGACATGAGCTTCATACCGCTGCGGCCCGAGCTCGTCGTCGAGGTCGCCTACGACCAGCTCCAGGGCAACTACCGGTTCCGGCACAACCCGCGGTTCGTGCGGTGGAGGCCCGACCGTGACCCCACGTCGTGTCGGTTCGACCAGCTCGAGCACCCGGTGACCTACGACGTCACCGAAGTGTTGCGTCGCAGCCAACCGGGGTAGCTCCGGGGTCGACGGCCTGGGTACGCCAAGATGGTCCGGTGAGCCGACTCATCGTGTTGACCGAGAATGCCCTGACTGAGCACGACGTGACCCGCATCATCGAATGGCACGACGGAGAGCTCGACGTCCACGTACTGGTGCCCGAGACGTCCGACCAATCACGCTTCGACCAGGTGGTCGACGACATCGCCCGCGTGGACGTTGACGAGCTGCGTCGCGACATCGCCGGGGCCGATGAGGGCGACGAGACGGTCGCGTCCCGGCGCGCGCTGCAGGAGTCGCTCGAACTGCTCACGAAGCGAGGCGTCACGGCCCAGGGTGCCCTGACCCCGAAGGACCCGGTACCCGCGACGGCGTCAACCGTGACCACTGAGGACGCCGACGAGCTGTGGGTCATCACCGAGCCGCACCTGGTGACCGACCTGCTGCGACGCGACTGGGCGAGCAAGTTGCGTCACCTCGTGTCGGTTCCTGTGCTGCACGTGATCGGGGGAACGGACGAGGTCATCAATTGAGCAACCCGTTCGCCGGGCTGCAGATCCCCAGCCCTGATCTCGACGTCGAGCACGTCACCCGGATTCTCTCCGATAGGTACGGCAAAGCCGGACCACTCCGCGCCCTGGGTAGCCATCAAGACCAGAACGTGATGGTCGACGACGCGAGCGGCCGGTTCATCCTGAAGATCTCGAACCCGGGTTTCAGCCATGAGGGTCTGCTCGCGCAGAACGCCGCCATGCTCCACCTCGCGCAACGCGACGTGCCCTTTCGTGTGCCGAGGCCCTTGCCGGACGCCGATGGCGAGTTGATCGGAAAGGTCACTGACGCTGGCACCACCTACGACGTGCGGCTCGTCACGTTCCTCGACGGCACTCCCCTCGCCGAGTTCGACTACCTCGCTCCGACGGTGTTGCGGCGACACGGATGGTTGGCGGCTTCGGTCGCGGTCGCGCTTTCCGACTTCGACCACCCAGGGCTCGACCGGACGCTGCAGTGGGACGTCCGGCATGCGAGTGACGTCGTGAAGGCGTACGCCGGCGCCATCTCCGACGAGGCGGGTCGCGACGACCTCGTGCTCGTCATGGCGCGAGCGCAGTCACTGCTGGACGGTCTGGCCGATCAGTTGCGGATCGCGCCGTGTCACGCGGACGTGACCGACGTGAACGTCGTCGTGCAGGCGCGCGCGGGGCAACCCTGGCCGGACGCCATCATCGACTTCGGTGACCTGCTGCGCACGTGGATTGCCGGGGACGTCGCTGTCGCTGGAGTTTCGCTCATCGCCCATTCCCTTGACGATCCGCTGTCGGTCATCGCCAACGTGCTGCGCGGCTACCACGGCGTGCTCCCGCTCACCGAGAGCGAAGTCGCTGCCCTGTGGCCGTTGGTCGTCTCGCGCGCGGCGTCCAGCGTGGCGAGCAGCGAGAACCAGTTGCTGCTCGAGCCCGACGACGAGTACGTCATCAGGTCGGTCGAGGACGACTGGCGGGTCTGGCGCGCAGTGCGCGAAGTGCCGTGGCGATCCGCCCACGGCGTCCTCGCCGAAACGGTCGGATTCCCTGCGCCCAAGCTGCCGTTGCCGCCGGTGGCGCAGTCACCCGCCGTGAAGTGGCCCGCGGTTGTGCCATCGGTCGACCAGTCGGTCACGGCGGACACCGTCGACCCGACCTCGTGGAACCTCCACGAAGCCGTGCGATCGCAGCTCGTCGACGGCTGGGGTGTCGGCCAGTACGGCGAGGGACGCCTCTCTGCGGTCGGCGACGGCGGAGTCAGCACCGGTGCGGAGTTCTTCGCACCGGCTGGTACACCCGTGCTCGCCCCTGTCGCGGGTTCGGTCGAGCAACAAGGCGACGACGTTGTGGTCACCGTCGACGACACGTGGCGTCTCGTCATCGGTGGGCTGTCCGACGTGATCGTGGGGTCCGAGGTTGCGCCGGGGACGCAGCTCGGTGTGGTGGCGGAGGGCGAGCTTCCCGGTGCGCGTCTGCAACTGGTCGCCGACTACGAGCACACACCTCCGATGCTGGTTCCACGATCGAGCGGCTGGTTGCATGCAACGGCGGACCCCGCCGAGTGGCTTGCGCCAGAACCGCGTCCCGCACGAGTTCCGGAACCGTCGGACGAGGCCGCGAGGCTGTTGCAGCGCCGCAATGCGGTGCTGGCGCGGGCGCAGGAGCACTACTACGAGGAACCACCCCGGATCGAACGCGGACGCGGCCATTTCCTCTTCGACGTGGACGGTCGCCGTTACGTCGACATGGTCAACAACGTCACGATCCTGGGACACAGCCACCCCGCGGTCGAGGCGGCGGTCAGTCGACAGCTGCGACTGCTCAACACCAACTCGCGGTTCCACTACGGTGCGATGGTCGAGTTCAGCGAAAGGCTCACGGCGCTGCTGCCTGACCCGCTCGACACGGTGTTCCTCGTGAGCACTGGAAGCGAGGCGAACGAGGTCGCCCTGCGGCTGGTGCGAGCAGCCACGGGTAGCCACAACATGCTCGCGGTGCGCAGCGCGTACCACGGGTGGACCACCGGAACCGACGCGATCTCGACATCGATCGCGGACAACCCTGGCGCCGCGTCCAGTCGACCGTCATGGGTGCACATCGTCGAGTCGCCGAACCCCTACCGCGGACCGTTCAAGGGCCCGGACGCTGGCGAGCGCTACGCAGACGACGTGCGGCGGGTTGTGACCGAGCTGGGTGCCGGAAACGTTGGTGGCTTCATCGCCGAGCCGGTCTACGGCAATGCGGGTGGTGTGCTGCTTCCGGACGGTTACCTGCGCGCGGCCTACGACGCGGTGCGCGACGCCGGTGGTCTGTGCATCGCCGACGAGGTGCAGGTCGGGTACGGACGCCTGGGCGACTACTTCTGGGGGTTCGACCAGCAGGATGTGGTGCCCGACATCGTGACGATGGCGAAGTGCACTGGAAACGGCATCCCGGTCGGCGCAGTCGTGACGACCAGAGACATCGCGGACCGGCTGCTCGAGGAGGGGTCGTTCTTCAGCTCGATGGGCGGATCACCCGTTGGCTGTGCGGCGGCGATGGCGACGCTGGATGCGCTGGAGGCCGAGGGTCTTCAGCAGAACGCCGTGCGGATCGGCGCCCGCATCGCCGACGGAGTGAACGCGCTCGCCGAACAGCACCCGATCATCGGCACGGTGCACGGCCTCGGCCTCTACCGCGGGATCGAGTTGGTGCGCGACCGCGAAACGCTCGAGCCGGCGTCCGAGGAGGCGATGGGGATCTGTGAGCGGATGCGCGAGCTCGGCGTCATCGTCCAGCCGACCGGTGACTACATGAACGTCCTCAAGATCAAACCGCCGCTCTGCATCGACGAGGCGGCGGCTGACACGTTTCTCGATGTCCTGACGGTGACGCTGCGCGACGGTTGGTGAGGACAACCCCGACATTTCGCGCGCCTTCTCCGCTTCATCGCGGGGATTGCCCCGCACCTGGGACCAGCAACTGGAACCAGCGACTGGAACCAGCGACTGGAACCAGCGACTGGCAACGGTCGCCCGTTCGGGCGAACGTGCCGAGGGTGACTACGTGCGGTGACCACCGGGGCTACCCTG
>DASUFV010000336.1:0-2969 GCA_036274415.1 Actinomycetes bacterium | reverse complement strand
AAGACGTCGTTCAGCGAGCAGCAGCTCGCCGAGAACTACGCCGCAGCCCTGGACGAGATCCTGCGGCTGAAGCCGTCCAGCGCCAAGGGCCGCTACATCAAAAAGATCGCGGTCAGCACCACCATGGGCCCAGGTATCCCGGTCGACCCCAACCGCACGCGCAACGTCACCGCTGACGACGGGGCCTGATCTCGGGCGAATACACCCGCCAGGGACCTTAGGCCCTTGTGGTGTGACCTGCGGCTCACCAGCATGGGGCCGTGAATCGCGACTCCCGGGTTGCCGGGCCAGACGGGCCACTCTCCGACGCGATCCTGGGAGCCGGGCGCTTCTTCACCCGCTGGGACGAGTCGGACGACCTGCGTGCGGTGTTCCGCGAGGGCGGTCGCTCCGGCGACGTCTTCTACCGGGACCGGTGGAGCCACGACAAAGTCGTCCGCTCGACGCACGGCGTCAACTGCACGGGATCGTGCTCGTGGAAGGTGTACGTCAAGGACGGCATCATCACGTGGGAGTCGCAGCAGACCGACTATCCCTCGGTGGGGCCCGACAGTCCTGAGTACGAGCCCCGCGGCTGCCCTCGAGGCGCTGCGTTCAGCTGGTACACGTACTCGCCCACGCGGGTGCGCTATCCCTACGTGCGTGGCGTGCTGCTCGAGATGTACCGCGCCGCGAAGCAGCGGCTGAAAGATCCGGTGCTCGCGTGGGCGGACGTGGTGTCAGATCCTGCGGCCCGTCGCCGGTACCAACAAGCCCGCGGCAAGGGCGGCCTCGTTCGTGCGTCGTGGGCCGAGGCGGCCGAGATCGTCGCAGCTGCGCACGTGCACACCATCAAGACGTACGGCCCAGACCGGTGTGCGGGATTCTCACCGATTCCGGCGATGTCGATGGTCTCGCACTGCGCGGGTACGCGTTTCATCCAGCTCATCGGCGGCGTCATGACGTCGTTCTACGACTGGTACGCCGACCTCCCTGTTGCGAGCCCGCAGGTGTTCGGCGACCAGACCGACGTACCTGAGTCCGGCGACTGGTGGGACTCCACCTACTTGATGATGTGGGGCTCGAACGTTCCGGTCACGCGGACGCCCGATGCGCACTGGATGGCAGAGGTGCGGTACCGGGGGACAAAAGTCGTCAGCGTCAGCCCCGACTACGCAGACAACACGAAGTTCGCCGACGAGTGGCTCCCCGCCCAGGCAGGAACCGATGCGGCTCTCGCCATGGCGATGGGGCACGTGATCCTTCGTGAGTTTCTGGTCGAGCGCGACGTTCCCTTCTTCCAGGAGTACGTGTGCACGTACACCGATCTACCGTTCCTCGTGACGCTCACCGAGCGGGATGGCGCGTTCGTCCCCGCCAAGAACCTGATGGCTGCTGACATCGGTGACGCGAGTGAAGGAGCCGAATGGAAGACGGTCGTGCTCGACGCTGCGAGCGGCGAGCCGGTCGTGCCGAACGGCAGCATGGGCTTCCGATACACCGAGTCCGGGGCGGGTCGCTGGAACCTCGACCTGGAGGGGATGACCCCAGCACTCTCGTGCGCTGACGTGACGGCCGGTGCGTCGGCGTCCGACCCGGTCGAGGTCTTGCTGCCGTGCTTCGACTCGCCCGATGGGTCCAGCCGGGTGCTGCGAAGGGGAGTGCCGGCGCGGCGCGTCGGCAACCACCTGGTCACCACGGTGTACGACCTCATGCTCGCCCAGTACGGCGTCCGACGAGAGGGACTGCCCGGCGAGTGGCCGGCAGGCTACGAAGACGTCAGCGAGCCCTACACCCCTGCGTGGCAGGCCGAGATCACCAACGTTCCGGCCGAGGTATGCATCCGGATCGCGCACGAGTTCGCCACCAACGCCGAGCAGTCAGGTGGGCGCTCGATGATCATCATGGGCGCGGGAATCTGTCAGTGGTTCCACGGGGACGCGACCTATCGCGCGATCCTCACGCTCCTCATGTTGACCGGCTGCATGGGCCGCAACGGTGGGGGGTGGGCCCATTACGTCGGCCAGGAGAAGTGCCGTCCCATCACCGGGTGGTTGTCGCTCGCGAATGCACTCGACTGGCAGCGACCACCACGCACGATGATCGGCACGGCCTATTGGTACATGCACACCGACCAATGGCGCTATGACGGCTATCGTGCGGACGCGCTCGCCTCACCCTTGGCAGAGGGGCACCTCGCGGGGATGCACACCGCGGACACGATCTCGAAGTCGGCTCGTCTGGGGTGGATGCCCTTCTATCCGCAGTTCAACCGCAACCCGCTCGACATTGCCGCTGACGCCATTGAAGCCAACCCCGACGCGCCCGTCAGCCACGTCGTCAACGAACTGCAGGACGAGCGCCTGCGGTTCGCGATCGACGACGTGGACGCCCCGGAGAACTGGCCGCGAACCCTCGTGCTCTGGCGCGCCAATCTGCTCGGGGCGTCCGCGAAAGGCAACGAATACTTCCTGAAGCACCTGCTGGGTACGCACTCCAACGTCCTCGCCGAGGAGTCTGACGTCGAGACGGCTGAGGTTCATCGCAGCGCCGACATCCCTGAGGGGAAGTTGGACCTGCTCGTCAGCTCTGACTTCCGAATGACGTCCACCACGCTGCTGTCGGACGTCGTGCTGCCGGCGGCGACCTGGTACGAGAAGCACGACCTGTCGTCCACCGACATGCATCCCTTCGTGCACGCCTTCAATCCGGCGATCGACCCACCGTGGGAGGCCCGCAGCGACTTCGACACGTTCCACGCGATCGCGCAGAGCTTCTCCGAGATGGCCAAGACGCATCTCGGGGTGCGCCAAGACCTCGTCAGCGTCCCGATGCAGCACGACACGCCCGGGGAGGTCGCACAGCCGGGCGGAGTCGCCAGAGACTGGCGGCGCGGAGAGACGCAACCGGTGCCGGGCAAGACGATGCCAGTACTGCAGGTGGTCGAGCGCGACTACCCAGCAGTCGCCGACAAGCTCGCCGCCATCGGT
>DASUFV010000335.1:0-8882 GCA_036274415.1 Actinomycetes bacterium | reverse complement strand
TGTTCGACTCTTCCTTCGAACGCGGCCCTGCTGGCTTCAGCATCGGCACCGGCGCGGTTATCACCGGTTGGGACAACGGACTTGTCGGCGTCCCAGTGGGCAGCCGCGTGATGCTCGTCGTGCCGCCGGACCAGGCCTACGGCGACTCGCCCCCCGGTGATCCGATCCAGCCTGGCGACACTCTCGTCTTCGTGGTCGACGTGCTGGGGTCGCACGCTGCGAACGAGACCGCCAAGGGTGAGCCGGCACCGACAGAGGACGACAGCCTTCCGTACGTGTCGATCACGCCGAAAGAGCCAGAGATCATCATTCCGGCTGGCGACCCAGCCAACCGGCTGATCTCCATCCCAGTCGTGATCGGTGACGGCCCCAAGGTGAAGTCGGGGCAGACAATCGTGGTGCAGTACAAGGGCGTGGTGTGGCGTACCGGCAAGGTGTTCGACTCGTCGTGGAAGGCGACACCGCTCACCACCGTGATCGGCACCGGAGGGGTCATATCCGGATGGGACAAGGGGTTGGTGGGGAAGACCGTTGGCAGCCGGGTCATGCTCGTCGTCCCGCCCAAGGACGGATACGGCAGCGCGGGTAATGGACCGATCAAGGGCACTGACACGATGGTCTTCGCCGTGGACATCCTCGGCGCCTACTGAGCGCGTTCTGACCGACTCTGAGCGACACGCCATGCGTCGTGACCCAACCTGGAGGCAGCATGCCCGACAAGCCTGAGGTCGACTTTCCCGGAGGTCCTGCACCTTCCGCGCTCGTTATCGACGACATCACGGTGGGGGAGGGCGCGGAGGCGTCGTCGGGGGCGACGGTCACCGTCCACTACGTCGGCGTCGAGTACGAGAGTGGCGAAGAGTTCGACTCATCGTGGAACCGCGGCGAGCCGATCGCCTTCCCGCTCGGCAACCTCATCAAGGGCTGGCAGGAGGGCATCCCTGGCATGAAGGTCGGCGGGCGTCGTCAGCTCGTGTGTCCGCCGGCACTCGCTTATGGGCCTGCGGGCGGTGGACACCGGTTGTCCGGCAAGACGCTGATCTTCGTCATTGACCTGCTGGACGTGGGCTGAGCCGCTAGTCCAGCAATGCTGCGGCGTGGCGTCCAGCTGCCGCCGCTGCCAAGAACGCCGCGGGGTCGTCGTTGAGGCTGCGTCCCATCGTCGACAGCGGCACCGGGCTCTGTGACAGCGCTTCCAACAGCCCGTCGACGTCGTGCTCGACAATGCTGTGTGGAGGGCTCAAGGACGCCGCCTGCTTGCGAATCAAGTCGCCGAACGGGCCGCTCAGCACGGGCAGCGGAATGTCGGCGGGGCGGACGGCAACGCGCCCGTAGGCAGTGAGCGAGTGGTGCGAGACGCCGTGGTGGCGCTCGCGGGGGTCCGCCTCTGACAGCCGGAGGACGGCAATCGGGCGGCCGTTCAGCGTCCCGGCGGCGTTGATCGCGTCACCGGCTGCGACACCGCTGAATCCCCAGCGTGTGCCGGTGCCCAGGTTGCCTGGTCCCTGGGTCACGACGGTCACGTCTGCGCCGAGCACGAGGTGGGCGGCCAGCAGCCCGTTGTGCACGGTGACGGCCTCGAGGTCCCCTCCGAACGCTTGTCCGACGGTGACCGTGCCAACGAGCCAGCCGACCTCTCGCAGTCGGTGGACGGTCCGCGAGAAAGTGATGGGGAGCGCGCCGCCGTCGGTTGCCACGTAGGCGACCTTCGCATTCGGCCGGGCGGCCCGCAGGCCGGCGATGACGGCGGGCAATGACGAGTGCAGGTCGGCTACCACCACCGGCATCTGCTCCAGGTCATCCGCTTCGCGAAGCGTGTCGTGGTGGGGGGAGTCCTGCTCGTCGACACCAAGCACCGTCATCTGCAGAGGCGTGTAGCGGGCCTTCACGAGGTGGCCGGGTCCGTCGGGGTCCAGCGGCAACCTGGACGGGATGGCTGCGACGAGGGCATAACCGCCGGTGCCCAGGTCGAGGTCGAGCGCGGTGACGTTGAGCAGTACGTCTTCACCCACCTCTGGGGTGCCAACGACGTCGGTATACGCAAGCGCCCTGACCCTGCGGGGGATGCCGCCGCTGTCGTCCGTGAGTTCGACGCTCAGCTCCTGGGCGGTGCCCCACCCGCGGCCACGCTCGACGACGCGTCCACTCCGCCACCGGATCACGGCGATCACTGTACGCAGCAGGTAGCGTCGATCCGTCACATGTCAGACCGGAGAGAAGAGTCCATGGCTGCGCCACGCACTGAGCGCCTGCTCAACCTGGTGATCTGCCTGCTGGCCGCAACGCGCTATGTCAGCAAAGACCAGATCCGGCGTGGTGTGCCGCAGTACGGAGAGTGTGCGACAACCGAAGCGTTTGAGCGCATGTTCGAGCGCGACAAGGACGACCTGCGCGACATGGGGATCCCGCTCGAAACCGGTACCAACGAAGCCTTCTTCGACGACGAGATCGGCTACCGCATCCCCAAGGACGCGTATGCCCTCCCCGAGATCACGTTCGACTCCGAAGAGCTCGCCATCCTGGGGCTCGCAGCTCGCACCTGGCAGCAGGCCACGATGTCTGGCGCGGCAAGTCAGGCCCTGCGCAAGCTCGAAGCCGCGGGCGTCGACGTCGACCGGGAAGCGCTGGGAGTCATCGAGCCTCGAGTTGATGCCGCGGAACCTGCGTTCGGTCCGTTGCTGCGGGCACTCCAGCAGCGCAGCCGGGTCACGTTCGAGTACTCGCGCGCAGGGGCAGCACCCGAGCCTCGATCACTGGAGCCTTGGGGTCTGGCGTCCTGGAACGGGCGTTGGTACGTCGCTGGTCACGACCTGGACCGCAAGGACACCCGCGTCTTCCGGTTGTCACGCATCACCAGCGAGGTCAAGGTCGTCGGCCGCAAGGGTGCGTACGAGGTTCCGCCAGACACGGACGTGACCGCGCTCATCCACATGCTGGCTCAGCCTGCGCCAACGAGCACTGCGCGTTTGAGGGTGCGTAGCGGACGCGCACTTCCGCTCGTGCGTCGAGGCACGGTGGTCAGCCGTGACGACGAGTGGACGTCGGTCGACTTGCCTTTCGAAGACGTGCACCAGTTGGCGTCCCACGTCAGCGGGTTCGGATCCGCCGTTGTGGTCGATTCTCCCGAGAGCGTGCGCAGTGCTGTGGTGGCGCGACTGGCCGGCGCGCTCGACGCGGTCAAGGAGGGTGCGTGAACGGCGGTGGGGCGGTCGGCCAGCTGGGCCGGCTGCTCGCTCTCATTCCGTGGCTTCTGACGCGTCCGGGAGTTTCGGTCGCTGAGGCTGCTGCTGAGTTCGACGTGACGGAGGAACAGCTCCGCGCGGATCTCGAGCTGGCCTTCATGTGCGGCCTTCCGGGTCACCTGCCCGACGACCTGATCGACGTATCTCTTGAGGGCGACCGGATTGTCGTCACCAATGCGGACACGATCGCCCGACCGCTGCGATTCGCGCCGGATGAGGCGGTGGCTTTGCTCGTGGGGCTGCGGGCGCTCTCAGACCTGCCGACGCCTGCCGGTAATGACGCCCTCGACCGGGTGCTGGCCAAGCTCGAACGTGCTGCCGGTGATGCCGCCGACACCCATCGCAACGTCACCGTGAAGATCCAGAGTGCCGTGGACGCCGATGCCGCAGCGCGCGACGCCATTGGCAAGGCTCTTGGTGACGGACGCCGGATCCGGCTCGAGTACTACGTCCCAGCCCGCGACGAGGTCACCGTCCGAGACGTCGACCCGGTCCGGCTTTTGCTGGTCGAGGGGCACGGGTACGTCGAGGGGTGGTGTCACCTCGCCGAGGACTGGCGGCTGTTCCGGCTCGACCGGGTGCAGAGCGTGAATGTTCTCGACACACCTGTGGACGCGCACGAGAGTCCGGCCGACCGTGAGACTGCCTTCGACGCGGAGGCTGCGACCTGGCGCGTCCGTCTGATGCTCGAACCCAGGGCGGCGTGGCTGCTCGAGGCGTTCCCGTGCGAGGCCGTGCAGCGCGAGCCTGACCTCGTCGTCGACATGCCGGTCGGCGACCTGGGGTGGGCACGTCAGTTGCTTCTGCAACTGGGCGGCAGTGCGAGGCCCCTCGAACCTCCCGAGCTGATCGACGCGGTGCGCGCCGAAGCGGAGGCCGCGCTCGCCGCGTATCCCGACCGCTAGCCCAATCGGGTGACGCCGATCCGACTGTCGGGTCAAGGTCGCACGGCCAGATGCCGAAGCCCCTCACACAAGAGGGGAGGTACGAGACATGACGACGATCAAGGCCTCGTGCCCAATGTGCGGGGATGTCGAGCTGACCCCCGAGCAGATGCGCCTTGTCGTCTGCAACCGGTCTGACTGGTCGTACTACGCGTTCCAGTGCACCAACTGCGCCGACGAGGTCCGCAAGCCGGCTGACAACGAGATCGTTGCCCTCTTGAAGTCCGGTGGCGTCCAGGTGACCCCATGGCACATCCCGGCTGAGGCGCTCGAGGAGCACACCGGCCCGGTGATCAGCTACGACGAGATCCTCGACTTCGCCCTGTGGCTGGAACGCCACGACGTGATCACTGCCTCGCTGATCACCTCTCGCTGAGCGCACGCAGGAACGGGCCCCTCAGACGCCCATCGGCTCCCTTCCGACACCCCTCACCTGGGATGTTCCTGCACATCTGGCTGGGCGGCGTACCATCGTCGGTAGTTGTCCACCGCGGAGTCATGCCCAGCCGCCAATCTGCTGAGGATCTGAAATGCCCCAACTAGGAGCGCCCGAGATCATCCTGATCATTCTGGCCGTCCTGCTGCTGTTCGGCGCCAAGCGGCTCCCGGACGCCGCCCGCGGGCTCGGTCGCTCGCTGCGAATCTTCAAGTCCGAGGTCAAGGCGGCGCAGGACGATGACGGCAACAGTCCGCCCCAGCAGATCGAGGCACAGCCAGGCGAGGTCACCGGGCAGACTCCCACGACCACCACTCAGCCAACGCAGCAGCCACAGTCGTCGACCACGCCTGACACCGGCTCCAGCGACCGCTGACCTGCTGCTTCACACCTGACGGGTAGCCGAAGTGGCGCGCGCGGGTACTGCCGAAATGGCCGACGGCGGCGCGATGCCGCTCATGGACCATCTGCGCGAGCTCCGATCGCGCATCTTCAAATCGCTGATTGCGGTGCTGATCGCGACCGCGGTGAGTTGGGCTTACTACCGGGACATCTTCGATTTCATTGTCGGCCCGATAGTCGACGTCGAGGGCCAACTAGAGGCAGAGGGCATTCAGGTTGACCTGATCCTGACCGGCGTAACCGCGGCTTTCATGCTGCAGGTCAAGATCTCGCTACTCGCTGGCTTCATCCTGGCGTCGCCAGTCTGGATCTATCAGCTCTGGGCGTTTGTGACGCCTGGTTTGCACAAGCATGAGCGCCGCTATGCGTTGCTGTTCATGTTCTTTGCGGTCCCGCTCTTTCTCGCCGGAGTCGCTTTCGCCATCTGGGTGATGCCCAAGGGCCTCGGCATCCTGATCGGCTTTGCGCCCGAACAGGTCAGCGCGTTCTTGACGGTCGACGGCTACCTGACCTTCGTCATTCGCATGGTCACTGTTTTCGGGCTTGGGTTCTTGATGCCGGTCGTGATCGTGGCGCTGAACTTCATTGGGATACTGACGGCGGCGGCGATTCGGCGCACGTGGCGTTGGACTGTCATTGGCGTCTTCCTCTTCGCGGCGGTGGCCACCCCGACTCCAGACCCGTTCAGCATGCTCCTTCTGGCGACACCGTTGCTCATGCTCATCCTGTTCGCTTTCGGCATCTGTCTACTCAATGACCGGCGTCGCGGGCGTCTCGCCAGGGCCGACTACAGCGAGCTCTCTGACGATGAGGCCAGCGCGATCGAAGGCCCTGATGACATCGATGGGGTCGAGCCGATCGAACCGCCGGAACCGCTGGAGTAGTCCGCGGTCATGAGTAGTCCCGCTGAGCGGTACGCGCAGTGGCAGGCCACCGAGAGACACCGACGTGCCTCGGGCCTGCCTCCTGCTGGAGACCTCCTGGTGGCATTCCAGCAGGGCTACTCGTTTCCCCTGGACGACTTCCAGGTGCAGGCGTGTGAGGCCCTGACACGCGGCGAGTCGGTGCTCGTCGCTGCGCCGACTGGCTCCGGAAAGACAGTGGTGGGGGAGTTCGCGGTGGAGCTGGCGTTGGCCAGTGGCCGCAAGTGCTTCTACACGACGCCGATCAAAGCGCTGTCGAACCAGAAGTACCGAGACCTGGTGCAGCGTCACGGAGAGGCGTCAGTCGGGCTGCTGACCGGTGACAACAGCATCAACGGTGACGCGTTGATTGTCGTGATGACGACTGAAGTGCTCCGCAACATGCTGTACGCGGGGTCGGGAACGCTCACCGATCTGGCGTACGTGGTCATGGACGAAGTCCACTACCTCGCCGACCGCTTTCGCGGCGCGGTCTGGGAGGAAGTCATCATCCACCTTCCCGACTCGGTGACTCTGGCCGCGTTGTCTGCAACGGTGAGCAACGCCGAAGAGTTCGGGGCGTGGATCGAAACGGTGCGCGGACGTACATCGGTGATCGTCTCAGAGCACCGGCCGGTGCCCCTCTGGCAGCAGGTGATGGTGGGGCGGCAGCTCTACGACCTCTTCGCCGACAACGAGCACAGGGCAGTCAACCCAGAGTTGCAGCGATTCGCGCGCGACGAAGAGCGCCTCCGGCGCATGCGCGACCACCGCCCTAAGCGCGGGCACCGACGAGGCAGGCCGCCGGGCGTCCCCGGTCGGCGTGACGTGGTCGAGACGCTCGGTCACCGCGATCTGCTACCCGCCATCTACTTCATCTTCTCGAGGGCTGGCTGCGATGGGGCGGTCCGCCAGCTGCTGCAGTCGGGTGTGCGACTGAACGACCCTGAAAGCTCGGAGAAGGTCCGGCGGATCGTTGAGGACCGCACAGCTCACCTGACAGACGAAGACCTCAGAGTCCTCGAGTACGACGACTTCGTCGAAGGTCTGCGCCGCGGGTTCGCGGCCCACCATGCTGGCCTACTGCCGGTCTTCAAGGAGATCGTCGAGGACCTCTTCGCGCAAGGTCTCGTCATGTGCGTCTTCGCGACCGAGACTCTCGCTCTCGGAGTCAACATGCCGGCCCGCACCGTAGTCATCGAGAAGCTGAGTAAGTGGAACGGTGAGACGCACGCAGAGATCACGGCCGCCGAGTACACGCAGCTCACGGGGCGGGCGGGACGTCGGGGAATCGACGTCGAGGGTGACGCCGTGGTGCTCTGGCAGCCGGGCTTCGACCCGCAGTCGCTGGCGGGACTGGCGTCCACGCGTACTTATCCGCTCCGGTCGTCGTTCCGGCCGACCTACAACATGGCCGTGAACCTGGTCAGGCAGATGGGACGCCACACGGCGCGCGAAATCCTCGAGACGTCGTTCGCACAGTTCCAGGCCGACCGTGCCGTCGTCGGCCTCGCCAAGCAACTCCGCAAGAACGAAGAGGGACTCGCCGGCTACCGGGAGGCGATGACCTGCCACCTCGGTGACTTCACCGAGTACTCAGACCTACGCCGGGCTCTCTCAGATCGAGAGAAAGCGTTGGCGCGTGCGAACACGTCAGCCCGACGGGCAGAAGTGGCGAAGGCGATCGAACGACTGCGCCCAGGGGACGTGGTGCGACTGCCCGGCGGCCGCAGGTCCAAGCGGTTGGGTGTTGTCATCGAGACCGACAATCGCCGTGGATTCGAGAACGCTCGGCCTGTTGTGCTCACCGAGGACCGTCAGGTGCGCAAGTTCGCCGGTACGGACTTCACCGACCCGCCTGAGCCGCTCGCCCGCATGACGTTGCCCAAGGGGTTCCGATCCCGTGACGCACAGGCTCGACGGCTCTTGGCGTCCCGACTACGCGAACTCGACACGTCAGACGGCGGGAAGCGCCGTGCGAGGGACGCGAATGAGGATGCCGAGCTCGCTGACCTGCGAGCGCGGCTGCGATCTCACCCCTGCCACAGCTGCCCAGACCGCGAGGAACACGCCAGGTGGGCGGAACGCTGGCATCGCCTCAACCGCGAGACGCGCAACCTGCAGAAGCGTGTGGACGATCGCACCGGCAACATCGCCCGCACGTTCGACCGCGTGATCGCGGTGCTCGAGGAGATCGGGTACCTCGACGGCGATACCGTGACACCCGAGGGGGAGCGGCTCGCACGGCTCTATACCGAGTTGGACCTGGTCGTCGCTGAGTCGCTCCGGCTGGGCCTTTGGAAAGGCTTGTCAGCGGCAGAGCTTGCCGCGGTCGTATCCGTGCTCGTGTTCGAAGCGCGACGTGACCCGACCGCACCACCGAAACTTCCCGGCGGCGCGGCGCGGACCGCGATCGAGGAGACGATGCGACTCGCCGACGACCTGACGCTTCTCGAACGCGATCACCGACTCCGTTCATTGCGAGAGCCGGACGCCGGCTTCGCCTGGGCGGCCTATCGGTGGGCGAGCGGACACCGCCTCGAAGCGGTGCTCTCGGAGTCGGAGTTGGCTGCAGGCGACTTCGTCCGATGGTGCAAGCAGCTCATTGATCTGCTGGGTCAAGTGGTGGTCGCCACCGCGGCCGACGACGACGGCATATCTAAGGCGGCGCGTGAGGCGGTAGTGGCACTGCGACGCGGTGTGGTGGACGTCAGCTCGGAAGACTGATGCCCATCGCGTCGAGCAGACGTTGCACGGGGCGGCCAATGCCCCAACGCTCGGACAAGAACGTGAGCCGGTCGGGGTCGGCCACGGCGGCGGGCAGGCTCGTTGTCAACGGCGGAAGCGGGACGTCCTCACGCACTCGGACGACCTCGACGGCCCGGCCGAGGTACTCGCGGGCTTCGACGATCTTGGCACGAAACGGAACGACTGCGTCCGGCTGGTCGAGCGCCTC
>DASUFV010000334.1:0-6262 GCA_036274415.1 Actinomycetes bacterium | reverse complement strand
CCCAAGGGCGTCGACATCATGGAGGACTACCTCAGCGACCGCGTCCTCGAGCGCGTGCAGAAGCTCAAGCCGATCGCCGACGACGCCGGTCTCTCGATGGCGCAGCTCGCCCTGGCGTGGGTGCTGCAGAACGACAACGTCGCTGCCGCGATCGTCGGCGCTACCAAGCCGGAGCAGATCAAGGAGAACGCCGGCGCGTCCGGCGTCCGGCTCGAGCCAGAGCTGATGCAAAGGATCGACGAGGCGCTCGGAGACGTGGTCGAGCGCGACCCGAGCCTGACCGAAAGTCCCAACCCCCGCGACTGATCGATCAGGCGGCGTGCTCACCGCCAGACATCGAGTGCACGGGGCCACGTGGCCACAGGGCGAACCCGATGAGCGCGAGCACGATCCCGAGAACGAAGGCCATCGCGGCGACGCCAAACGCGACCACCGACGTGAACAGTGACGCCTGCAGGAACGCGGACGTCATCGCGGTGTCGCGCACTGGGTCGTCCTGATCGAGCTCGGCGTACGTCTTGCCGCCGGTGATGTCGAGCGTGTGCTTGTTGATGACCATCGCCTGGCAGTAGGCCGAGAGTGGGTCTTGCACCTGACTCCCCGCCATGCAGTCGGCGTCGTCAGACACCGTGATGCGCTGGTCGGACAGCGTCGATGCGACGACGATCCACGTCACCACACCGGCGATCGCCATCACGATGCCGACCACGATGGACACGACGGACGCCGTCTTGCGCATGTCAGACCCCTTCCATCCCCGAACCACCCCCCACTTCCGCTGATTCAACCGGTTTCGCCACCGCCACGCCCGGTTTGTCGCGATCTCGATGGCCAAAACCTTGAATCAGCGTCTTCCGGGCAACGTTGTACCCGGGGGCTGACGCGCGGCGGGGCCGCGGGACCAGGACGCCGGGCTAAGACTCGTCGGGTGGATGGAGCGACATAGGGCCGTAGACCTCGCGGTCGTCCTCGAGCAACGTCACGGCGTCGACGCCCGCATCGAGCAGCCGCTTCCATTCCTCTCCGACCCAGCTCTCGGCGTCGGCCTGGCTGCCGAACGTTGGCGGGTCTTCCTCGAGGGACACCGGGCTGCTGTCGGTCTTTTCGTAACGCCACCGCCAAGCCATCGCTGCGCTGCTCCATTCGTCCAGGTGATCCAGCCCGCGGAATGACCTCTTTGACGCGGGACGCCCACATGTGATCAGATCACGCCACAACTCCAACCGCCTGTCGGCAGGGGAAGTCCGGTCAAAGTCCGGCGCTGACCCGCAACCGTAGGCCGCGCACCGCCACTGGCGTCCGAGCCAGGTGGTACGCGGCGAGCCGGGACACCTGACCGCAGGCGAGCGGCTCCCTTTTTCCGTCGAGGTCTACGGGGCGGAGCCCGGGCTCACCGCCCGTCCGCGCCCCTGACAGTCACCTTCGGGTGGCACAGGGGCGTTGTCGTCAGCGGCCGTTCGGGAAAGCTCCGGGGATCGCTCACCCGAGAGGTATCCATGAAGCAGCACCGCAGTGCCCGCACCATAGGCAGTCCCCGCAACCTTGGACGCCGGTGCGCCGGCCTCGCCACGGCGTGCGTCACCACCCTTGCCGTTCTGGCTGGGCTCGCCGTCACACCGACATCAGCGTCCGCAGCCACCAGCGACGACCCCGCCTACATCGGGCTCTTCGGTTCACAAGACCCGACCTTCGACGGCGTCTACCGGCAGAGCCTGTCGCTGATCGTGCTGGACGCTGCCCACGCCCGCGTCCCAGAGCCTGCCGTCAAGTGGCTCAAGCGGCAGCAGTGCGACAACGGCTCGTACATGTCCTTCCGCACCGACCTGAACTCCGCGTGCGGACCCAAGGACAGCAACGCCACGGCGCTCGCGGTGATCGCGTTCAAGGCGGTGGGTGCGCCGAAGCGCGCCAACCAGGCGGTCAACTGGCTGATCGATCACCAGGATCGCTCCGGCGGTTGGGAGTACACCGCGGGCTGGGGCCCGGACTCCAACAGCACTGGTCTGGTGATCCAGGCGCTCATCGCCATGAAGATCGACCCGAAGACCATCAAGACCCGCCGCTCCGGCCCGGCGTTCCTCAAGCGTCTGCAGCTCGACTGCGACAGCGAGGAGGCGGCGAGCCGCGGAGCGCTCGACTACATGGCGAACGACCCCCTCGCTCCGAACGACTTCGCCACGGCGCAGGCGACAGCTGCTCTCGCCGGTGCAACCCTGCCCGTCGGCCCCTCGCTCCTGAGCGACGAGCTTCCTGCGTTCGCGTGCCCAGATGGCGACCAGCCGACCGCAGCGGCAGCAGCAGCGGGCTACCTCGGACGCGTGATCGACGCCAACAGCGGCTTCGTGCCCGGGTTCGACGGAGTCAGCCCCGACTACGGCAGCACCGCCAACGCGGTCATGTCCCTGGTTGCCGCTGGCTACGGAGCCAACCAGGTCACCGAGGCGACTGAGGTCCTCGAGAACGTCGCTGCCGACTACTCGAGGGACGACGCCGACAAGGTCGTTCCCGCCGCTGCGGCCGCGCTCGCGTTCGTGGCGTTCGCCACCGACGGTGACCCGCGCGCGTTCGGCGGCACCAACCCGGTCCGCGACATCCTGAAGTCACGGACCACCAAGGGCTGAGGTCATGACCCGCACGCTCCGACCAGCAGCACTCCGTCACACCGGACGCAGGGCGCTTGCACTCGCCCTCGTGACGGTGGCGGCTGTGACGCTGGTCGGAGCCTGGGGCGGCGGAACCGCCGAAGCCGCCTCCTACCGGTTCTGGTCGTACTGGGTCGGCGGAGGCTCGGACTGGTCGTTCTCGAGCCAAGGCGCGTCCCGGCGTCCACCGGACGGCGGAGTCGACGGCTGGCGGTTCGCGATCAGCCCGGACAGTGCGTCGGCAGTCCAACCCAGACGCAGTCCGTCGTTCGACCGGATCTGTCGTGGGACGCCCGAGCAGGACGGACAGAAGCGGGTCGGCCTGGTGATCGACTTCGGAACGACGTCGGACGCCCCGGAGGGCGAGAGCCCACCGCAGATGCTCACCACGTGCGCTGTCGTTCCGGAGGACGCGAACGGGTACGAGGTGCTCACGACAGTGGCCCAGCTTCGCATCGACGACGGCATGATCTGCGGCATCAACGGCTATCCCGCCACAGAGTGCGGCAAGGTAGTCAGCGACCCCACGACCTCCCCTGACGACGACGGGGACGGGGAGCAATCCGGCAACAGCGGCGACAACACCGGCGGCTCTGGCACAGGAGGTCAGACGTCGCAGAAGAACGGTTCGGGCACGGCGGGATCCGGCGAGCAGGCCGGCGACAAGTCGGACGACCAGCCGTCAGACAAGAAGCGCGACAAGAACGACGGCAAGAAGCGCGAGCAAGGTAAGTCCGCGTCCGCGACCCCTGATCCCGAGGCCGCCGATCAGTCGACGTCGGCGGCTTCCGCTCTCCAGCCGACGGCTGGTGCTCCGAGCAGCGGGTCGCCGGTGGGCTTGATCGCCGGCGTCGCAGTCATCGTCGGGATCGGCGCCGCCGCATTCGTGCTCGCGAGGCGGCGCGGGTGAGTCACGCCCCCCGGCCCGCGCGCTACCTGCACCCGGTGGCGTGGTGGATGTGGGCGTTGGCGCTGGCAGCTGCGGCGTCCCGCACCCTCAACCCGATTCTGCTGGCGGGGATCATCGCGGTGGCGTGGCTGGTCGTTGCCGCACGCCGCGCAGACACCCCGTGGGCGCGCAGCTTCCGGGCGTTCATGATTCTCGGTGCGTTCGTGCTGGTCGTCCGTGTGGTGTTCGAGGTGCTGTTCGGTGCGCCGCTGCCAGGCACCACGATCTTGACGCTCCCAGAGGTCACGATGCCCGAGTGGATGGCCGGAGTGCGGCTGGGTGGCGAAGTCACCCTTGAGGCCCTGGTTGCAGCTCTTTACTCCGGGCTGCAACTCGTCGCGATTCTGGCGTGTGTTGGTGCAGCCAACAGCCTGGCCAACCCGACACGTCTGCTGAAGAGCGTGCCCGGCGCGCTCTACGAGATCGGCGTCTCGATCGTCGTCGCGCTGACGTTGGTGCCAGCCGCACTTGAGCACCTGCAACAGGTCCGCGACGCGCGTCGACTGCGCGGTCGCGCGACCCGCGGCCTGCGGGCGAACGGACGGATCGGTGGCGCCGTCCTCACCGGTGCGCTGGAGCGTTCACTGGCATTGGCGGCGGCGATGGACTCCCGCGGCTTCGGTCGACTCCGACCGTTGTCGCGCGCCGAACGCAGGATCACCGCGAGCCTGATGCTGCTCGGTTTGCTCGCCGCGATCGTCGGTGGGTACGCACTCCTGGACGCGAGCACGTCTCCCCGCGTGGCAACGGCCACGCTGGTCGTCGGCCTGACCTTGCTCGTCGTCGGTCTCATCCGTGCCAACCGCCGCGCCGTTCGCACTGTCTACCGTCCCGACCCGTGGCGGTGGCCCGAGACCGCAACCGTTGCCGCCGGTGTGCTGGCGCTGGTGGCCTTCACGGTGGCTGCGTGGGTCGATCCAGTGGCGATGCTGCCGTCCACCTGGCCGCTCACGTGGCCAGCGCTCCCGCTGTGGCCGTTTGCCGCAATCCTCGTCGCGGCGACTCCTGCGTGGCTCACACCACCAGTGCCGCGCCCCATGAAGGACGCGGCAGAGTCGGTTGATAAGCCCTCCCCCGGGCTACCCGTGCGGATGGCCGCATGATCAGGCTCGAGTCGGTCTCCTTGACGTACCCCGAGACGCGGACGCCGGCGTTGCGCGAGGTGAACCTGACGATTCCCGAAGGTGAGCTCGCCTTGGTCGTGGGTCGCACCGGGTCGGGCAAGTCCTCGTTGCTGCGAGTCATCAACGGTCTGGCGCCGACGTTCACCGGTGGCACTCTTCGTGGACGCGTCACGGTCGCCGGTCGTGACACGTCCCAATATCCACCGCGCGAACTGGCGGACGTGGTGGGAGTGGTGCTGCAGGACCCGCGTGAGGGATTCGTCACCGAGATCGTCGAGGACGAGATCGCGTACGGCATGGAGTCACTCGGCTTGACCCCTGAGGTGATGCGGCGGCGGGTCGAGGAATCACTCGACCTGCTGGGCCTGAGTGATATTCGGAGTCGCCCCCTGCGCTCGCTCTCCGGCGGTCAACAACAGCGCGCAGCCATCGCGTCCGTCCTGGCGCAGCACCCGAGCGTGCTGGTACTCGACGAACCGACGTCCGCCCTCGACCCCGGTGCAGCAGAAGAGGTCCTCGCTGCGATCCAACGGCTCGTGCACGACCTTGGCCTGACCGTCGTGATGGCGGAGCACCGACTCGAGCGAGTCGTCCAGTTCGCCGACCGGATCATCCACGTGCACTCCGGTGGAACCATCACGGACGGCTCGCCTTCTCAGGTGATGGTCGATGCGCCGGTCGCACCGCCGGTCGTCGAGCTGGGCCGATGGGCGCAGTGGTCTCCACTTCCGTTGTCGGTGCGAGACGCGCGGCGTCTCGCTGCGCCGTTGCGGGAAACCTTGAGCGGGCTGCATGCGCAGCTGCCCACCGCTCGTCCGCGTCCCAGCGAAGCTCCGAACGGTTCGCAGCAGTCAGCAGCTGCACTGAGCCGGGTGCGCGTCCAATACGGCGCGAAGGTCGTGCTGAACGAGATCGAGCTCAGCGTCGAGCCTGGCGAGATCGTGGCGCTGATGGGCCGCAACGGAGCCGGCAAGTCCACACTCTTGCGCTCTCTCGTCGGACTGAACGAACCGGCCGCGGGGACAGTCCGCGTCGCAGGCAGAGAACCCGCGAAACTCTCCGGACGCGCCCTCACCGGCACTGTCGGCATGGTGCCGCAGGAGCCAGGCGACCTGCTCTGGACCGAGTCGGTGCGACAGGAGTGCAGCGAGACGTCCGACCCAGACCAGGCAGCACGGTTGTTCGACGAGCTGGCTCCTAACGTCGACCCCGACACTCATCCCCGAGACCTGTCAGAGGGGCAACGACTCTCGCTCGCGCTGGCTGTCGTCCTGGCCGAAGGTGCTCCCCTGTTGCTGCTCGACGAGCCGACCCGCGGCCTCGACTACGGCGCCAAGGGACGCCTCGTGAGCTGCCTGCGTGACCTGGCCGCCGACGGGCGAGCCGTGCTGCTCGCGACCCACGACGTCGAGCTGGCGGCCGAGGTGGCCGACCGGGTCGCGCTCCTCGCCGAGGGTGAGATCGTCGCCGAGGGGCCGGCGTCCGACGTGCTGAGCGGGTCGCCCGCGTTCGCCCCGCAGGTCGCCAAGGTGATGCACCCCCAGCCG
>DASUFV010000333.1:0-13426 GCA_036274415.1 Actinomycetes bacterium | reverse complement strand
GGGGAGGTCGCACAGCCGGGCGGAGTCGCCAGAGACTGGCGGCGCGGAGAGACGCAACCGGTGCCGGGCAAGACGATGCCAGTACTGCAGGTGGTCGAGCGCGACTACCCAGCAGTCGCCGACAAGCTCGCCGCCATCGGTCCGCTGGCCGACCGGCTCGGCTTCACCATCAAGAACGTCACGTACCAGCTCGACTCCCAGGTCGAGCAGCTGGCACGCAGCAACGGCGTGATGCTCGGCGGTGCCGCAGACGGACGTCCCGCGATCGACACTGACACCAAACTGGCCGAGGCCATCCTGGCGTTCTCCGGCACGACCAACGGTGCATTGGCAGTCCAGGGGTTCAGCACCCTCGAAGACCGCGTCGGTCGGCCGCTGGCCGATCTTGCTGAAGGCAGCGAGGAGAAGACCATTCGCTTCGCCGACACACAGGCGCGTCCGGTACCGGTGATCACGAGTCCGGAGTGGTCAGGTTCTGAGACAGGGGGTCGCCGCTACGCGCCGTTCACGGTCAACGTCGAGCGGTTGAAGCCGTGGCACACGCTGACCGGACGAATGCACTTCTTCCTCGATCACGACTGGATGCGCGATCTCGGCGAAGCCCTCCCCATCTACCGGCCGCCGCTCGACCTGCACCGGCTACTGGGTGAGCCGGTATTGGGTCCGGACGGTGCAAAGCAGATCACCGTTCGCTATCTCACGCCGCACTCGAAGTGGTCGATCCACTCCGAGTACCAGGACAACCTCTTCATGCTGTCGCTCTCCAGGGGAGGGCCCACCTGCTGGATGAGCCCAGCGGACGCCGCAGCGATCGAAGTGCGCGACAACGACTGGATCGAGTGCGTCAACGCCAACGGAGTCCTGGTCTGCCGCGCCATCGTCAGTCACCGCATGCCAGAGGGTGTGGTCTTCGTGCACCACGCCCAGGAACGAACCATCGACGTGCCGAAGTCCGAGCGAACGGGACGCCGTGGTGGCATCCACAACTCCGTGACGCGGCTGCTGGTCAAACCCACGCACCTCATCGGCGGCTACGCCCAGCTGTCCTACGCGTTCAACTACTTGGGCCCGACAGGGAACCAACGAGACATGGTCACGACGATCCGCCGACGTTCGCAGCAGGTGACGTACTGATGAGAGTCATGGCGCAGGTCGCGATGGTGATGAACCTCGACAAGTGCATCGGGTGTCACACCTGCTCAGTGACCTGCAAGCAGGCCTGGACGAACCGCGCCGGCGTCGAGTACGTCTGGTTCAACAATGTCGAAACCCGGCCAGGTCAGGGCTATCCGCGGCAACACGAGGATCAGGACAAGTGGCGAGGCGGCTGGGAGCTGAACCGGCGCGGACGCCTGCGGCTCAAAGCAGGTGGGCGACTGCGCAAACTGCTCGGCATCTTCGCAAGCCCGGTGCAGCCCGAGCTCGCTGACTACTACGAGCCGTGGACGTATGACTACGAGAACTTGGTCAACGCACCCTTGGGTGATGACTTCCCGGTGGCCAGGCCAAAGTCGCTGATCACCGGTGAGGACACGCAGGTCAAGTGGTCGGCGAACTGGGACGACAACCTCGGCGGCGCGTCCGAGCTCGGCGACCTCGACCCGATCGTCGCTCGTCTGCGGCGCGAAGCCGAGGATCGGATTCGCTTCGAGTTCGAGCGCACCTTCATGTTCTACCTGCCTCGGATCTGTGAGCACTGTCTGAATCCGGCCTGCGTTGCGTCCTGCCCGTCTGGGGCGTTGTACAAGCGAGCGGAGGACGGCATCGTCCTGGTCGACCAGGACCGCTGCAGGGGCTGGCGCCAGTGCGTGACCGGCTGCCCGTACAAGAAGGTCTACTTCAACCACAAGACCGGCAAGGCCGAGAAGTGCACCTTCTGCTACCCGCGGATCGAGGTGGGTCTGCCGACGGTGTGTTCAGAAACGTGCGTCGGGCGGCTCCGTTACGTCGGGCTCGTGCTGTACGACGCAGACAAGGTGACCGCTGCGGCATCCGTCGAGGACGAGCAGCACTTGTACGAGGCACAGCTGGATCTGATGCTCGATCCGTCCGATCCAGAGGTGCAGTCCGCCGCACGCCAGCAGGGCATACCGCAGGACTGGATCGATGCCGCCCAACGCTCTCCGGTGTATGCGCTGGCCAAGACGTATCGGGTGGCGCTGCCTCTGCATCCGGAATACCGCACGATGCCGATGGTCTGGTACGTGCCGCCGCTGTCGCCGGTCGTCGACCTGCTGCGCGAGCAGGGTCACGACGCCGAGAGTCACGCGAACCTGTTCGGCGCCATCGAGTCGCTACGCATCCCGGTCGAGTACCTGGCTGAGCTGTTCACCGCTGGGGACACGGAGATCGTGACGAACGTGCTGCGTCGACTCGCGGCGATGCGTTCCTTCATGCGCGGCATCACCCTGGGCGGAAACGCTGACGCGTCCATCGCCGCCGCCGTAGGGCTCACCACCGACCAGATGACCGCGATGTACCGGCTGCTCGCCATTGCCAAGTACAGCGACCGATACGTGATCCCCACAGCTCACCAAGAGCGGGCGCACGAGCTCGAGGAGATGGCGTGCTCCTTGGACTACGACGAGGGCCCTGGCATGTACGCGGGAGGTCCGTTCGGCGAGGCGTCCGGCCGACCCGTCCCCGTTGCGGTGGAGACGTTCCACGCATTGCAGCAGCGTCAGAGGTCCGAGGCTCCGAGCAGCGACGAATCGATGCGCGACCGCGTGAACCTGCTCAACTGGGACGGCGTCGGCACCCCCCGGGGGCTCTTCCCTGACGAGGATCGCTCATGACTGCCGCAGCGGATCGCATCACGTACCACGTCGCATCGTGGTGCCTCGACTACCCGACGCCGGAACTGGTTGAGCGGACCTCCGCGCTGCGTGGGCTCATGGCGACGGTCGCCGGCGAGATACCCGCTGCCGTCGAGCAGGCCGTAGACCACATGGCATGGACGCCACTCGAGTCCCTCCAGGAACGCTATGTGGAGCTCTTCGACTTCAACCGCCGCCACTCGTTGCACCTGTCGTACTGGACCGATGGCGACACTCGCCGTCGCGGCGAGGTGTTGTTGAGGTTCAAACAGCGCTACCGCGCGAGCGGCTTCTTGGTGAACACACACGGAGAGCTCCCGGACTACCTGCCGATCGTGCTCGACTACGCCGCGTCCGCGAACCTCGACGACGGACGCGCGTTGCTGCAGGAGTACCGGCCCAGTCTCGAGCTGCTCCGTTTCGCGTTGTTGGAAACAGATCCGCTGTACGGAGGGCTGGTCACCGCCGTCTGCGCGACGCTCCCTGGTGCCTCGCCGTCGGACCGACGAGCCGCTCAGCGAATGGCGGCAGCGGGACCACCCCGCGAGGACGTTGGGCTCGAGCCGTTCGACCCTCGACTGCTGCCCCTGGCCCAGACGGTTGCAGGCGGAGACGGTGTCGAGTCAGGCGGTGTGACATGAACACCTTGCTGTGGGGAGTGCTCCCGTACCTGGTCGTCGCATCGTTGGTCGGCGGCACCATCTGGCGGTACCGCTACGACCAGTTCGGCTGGACGACCCGGTCGTCTCAGCTGTACGAGTCGAGGTTGCTGCGGATCGGCAGCCCCCTCTTCCACTTCGGCATCTTGTTCGTGCTTGTAGGGCACATCGTCGGCCTTCTGATTCCAGAGAGCTGGACCGAAGCACTGGGAGTGTCCGAGGACTTCTACCACGTGAATGCGCTGCTGGTCGGCGGCATCGCAGGCGTGTGCACGCTCGTGGGAATTCTCATCTTGATCTACCGGCGGCGTACGACCGGGCCAGTCTTCATGGCCACGACCCGCAACGACAAGGCGATGTACGTGGCGCTCGTTGCGGCGATCGTGCTCGGACTGATCACCACGCTGGCTGGCTCAGGGGTGGTCGGTGAGGCCTACAACTACCGCGAGTCGGTGTCGGTCTGGTTCCGTTCCCTGTTCATCCTGCAACCAGATGTGGACGCCATGGCTGAGGCGCCATTCACCTTCCAGATCCATGTGCTTGTCGCGATGCTCCTCTTCGCGATGTGGCCCTTCACGCGATTGATCCACGCCTTCACCGCCCCGTTCCACTACTTGTTCCGCCCGTACGTCGTCTACCGCACTCGCGACATTCACCGCGGCGGTGGCACGACCTCACGGCGGCGTGGGTGGGACCCGGTCGGAACCCAGGACCGGGAGAAGTAGGAGCCGACAAATGAGCAACCAAAGCCCAGCCGCCGCAGCGGTCACCCATACCGACGAGCGACCGATGGGGCAGATCAGGAACCTCGCGCTCGCCACCTGGATCTTCGCCATGACCTTCTGGGCGTGGAACCTCGTGGCTCCTCTGGGGGTCCTCTACACCGACGAGTTCGACCTGTCGTCCGGTCAGAAGGCGCTGTTGGTGGCAGCCCCCGTGCTGGTCGGCTCGCTGGGTCGCGTAGTCACGGGTGCGATGACTGACCGCTTCGGCGGACGCCGCATGTTCCTGTGGTTGAGTTTCATCTCGATCGTCCCCGTCTTGCTGGTGAGCCGGGCGGGTCAAGGTGACTCGTACCCCCTGCTCGTCGTCTCCGCCTTTCTACTCGGTGTCGCAGGTACGACGTTCGCTGTCGGTATCCCCTTCGTGAACGCGTGGTTCGGACCGAGCCGACGCGGCTTCGCCACCGGGGTCTTCGGCGCAGGAATGGGTGGTACCGCGCTGTCGGCGTTCTTGACGCCTCGACTGGTGGACTGGTTCGGCTACACCCAGACGCATCTGCTGATCGCCGCAGCGTTGGCTCTCACCGGGTTCGTGACCTGGAAGTGGGTCGTGGACGCACCTGCATGGAAGCCCAACCGCGAGGCGGTGATTCCCAAGCTCCGCAACGCCTTGAAGCTTCCGGTCACGTGGCAGATGTCGTTCCTCTACGCCGTGACCTTCGGCGGCTTCGTGGCGTTCTCCACCTACCTGCCCACGTACCTGAAGGACGTGTACGACTTCGACCTGACCGCTGCCGGCACCAGAGCGGCTGGGTTCGCGCTGGGGGCGGTCATCGCGCGGCCGATCGGCGGCGTGCTGTCGGACCGATTCGCCCCTCGGCCTGTTGTGCTGGTGTCCCTTGCGGGCACGGCCTTCCTGGCGCTGGTGATCGCCGCACAGCCAGACCCCGAGCTTGCCGCAGGCAGCACGTTCGTGGCGATGGCCGTGATGCTGGGGATCGGCACGGGAGGCGTGTTCGCGTGGGTCGCCCAGCGCGCCCCCGCCGACCGAGTGGGTGCCGTGGCAGGAATCGTCGGGGCGGCCGGAGGCCTCGGTGGGTTCTTCCCCCCATTGGTCATGGGCGCCACCTACGACGAGGTCGCTCACAGCTACACGGTGGGCCTCACCTTGCTGTTCGTCACCGCGCTCGTCGCCTTGGTGTTCGTGCTGGCTGGCCTTCGGTCATCACGTCCAGCAGCGCAGGAAACCCCAGCACGCTGACCTAGCCAGGTCGGGACTTTCGACCCGTGCGGCCGTACCTACGGTTGCGTAAGTTGCTGGACATGCGCGAACGGGCTGCTGATCTACCTGCAGTGATCCAAGGCGGCATGGGCGTGGGGATCTCCAGCGCCCAGCTTGCCCATGAGGTGTCCCGCCACGGCGGGCTCGGAGTCATCAGCGGTGTGGCCCCAGATCTGTTGCTCGCTCGCTGGCTGCAGGACGGCGATCCGCACGGCATCTACCGCGCAGCGATGGAGGCGTATCCCGACCAGGAGTTCGTCGCGCGTACTCTGCGGCGCTACTTCCGGCAGGGCGGCAGGGCACCGAACGTTCCGTACCGCCCGATCCATCGGCTCGACCACCATCAGCGCATCGAGGCCGTACGGCTCGCCGCCTTGGGTGCGTACGTTCAGGTCCGAGTTGCCAAGGACGGTCACGACCGGCCGATCGGCATCAACCTGCTCGAGAAGATCCAAGTGTGGACGCCAGCGGTGTTGTTCGGAGCGATGCTCGCTGGCGTCGATGTGGTGCTGGTCGGCGCGGGACTCCCTTCGCAGTTCCCTCAGCTGCTGGACGGCCTTCGCAGGGGAGAGGCCGTACGGCTCACGCTGGATGTCGTAGGGAGCACATCGGACGACGACTTCGCGATAGAGCTCGACCCGGCCGCCGTCGTTCCTGCGTGGAGCGAGCCGCTGCGGCGGCCTGCCCTCTTGGCGATCGTCTCGTCGCACGTCCTGGCGTCCTACCTGGCGCGGGACGAAGGCACTTGCCCCGACGGCTTCGTGGTCGAAGGCCCGGTTGCCGGCGGACACAACGCGCCGCCGAGGCGGATGGCCTTGGACGACAGCGGTGAACCGATCTATGGAGAGCGCGACCAGGTCGACCTCGACCGTATGCGGCTCTTGGGCCTGCCGTTCTGGCTTGCCGGCGGACAAGCAGGTCCCGAACGACTCGGGTGGGCGCAGGAGCAGGGAGCGCGGGGCGTCCAGGCCGGAACCGTCTTCGCGCTGTCTCACGAGTCGGGTCTGCAACAGCCCTTGCGGCGCGCGCTGCTGGCGAACCTGGCTCAGGACGATGTCCGCGTGCGAACCGATCCGATAGCGAGCCCGACAGGCTTTCCGTTCAAGGTCGTGCAGATGCCTGGCACCGTTGCTGAGCCCGCGGTCTACGCCAGACGTGACCGCAACTGCGACTTGGGATACCTGCGTACCGCGTATCGCAGGTCGGACGGTTCGATCGGCCAGCGCTGCCCCGCCGAGCCCGTCTCCGCGTACCTCCGCAAGGGCGGCGACGCGGAAGACACCGAAGGTCGGGTCTGCCTGTGCAACGGACTCACCTCCACTGCGGGAGTCGCCCAGCTTCGGGGCAACGTCACCGAGCCACCTCTTGTGACGTTGGGCCAGGACCTAGCCGCTGCGAAGGAACTCTTGCGGCTGCATCCTGATGGCTGGGGCGCAGCGGACGTCCTGGCCTGGATCACCTCGGAGGTCTCCGTCGGGGCAGTCGCATCCCCAGCGCGGTCAGCGACCCCGTTTTGACCGGTTCCCGGTCCGCCCCGTACTCTGGCCGCTGCCAAAGACCGCTGGTCGCCCGGGCTCGCCCGGACCGAAGGCTCCGCACCCTGACTCCGTTCAGGTCGGACGGCCCGCGCAGGTGAAGCGAGAGTCTTGCCCGGACGCCGTCCGGTCACGCCCCGTGCGCCTGCGCCGGGGCGTTTGTCGTGTCGGGCCCCAGCGATCCGACCTACTGACGGCATGAAGGAGAACCATGGCGCGGGCTGACAAGGCATCCGCCGTAGCCGAGATCGCGGACCAGTTCCGTGACTCTGCCGGTGCCGTGCTCACCGAGTACCGCGGGCTCACGGTCAAGCAGCTCAAAGAGCTGCGTACCGCACTCGGTGGCCACGCCACGTACGCCGTGGTGAAGAACACGCTGACCAAGATTGCGGCCAAGGACGCCGGCGTCGAGGGAGTGGCAGACCTGCTCTCCGGACCCTCGGCCATCGCGTTCATCACCGGTGACCCGGTCGAGACCGCCAAGGGTCTGCGCGACTTCGCCAAGGCCAACCCCCAACTGCTCATCAAGGGCGGAGTGCTCGACGGTAACCCGTTGACTCCGGCCGAGATCGAGAAGCTGGCATCGCTGGAGTCGCGCGAGGTGCTGCTCGCCAAGCTCGCCGGTGCCCTGAAGGCGCAGCTGTCCAGCGCCGCCGCACTCTTTGCCGCTCCGCTGTCGCAGACGGCGCGCGTCCTGGGTGCGTTGCAAGAGAAGGCACAGCAGGACCCGTCGGTCCTCGCTGGCGGTGCCGGTACGCCGGCTCCCGCCGCAGCCGAGGCCCCTGCCGAGGAGGAGACGCCGGCGTCTGACGCCGCCGCCACCGCTGACGCCGAGGCCGAGGCACCCGTCACCGACGCTGCAGAAAGTGCAGCCGAGGAGACGAACACCGAGGGCTGACCGCCCGGTAGGAACCACCCGCCACAACAGGGCCCTCCCGGGCCGATGAAACGGAAGGACGCCGAACATGGCGAAGCTGAGCACTGATGAACTGCTCGACGCGTTCAAGGAGATGACGCTGATCGAGCTGAGCGAGTTCGTGAAGCAGTTCGAGGAGACCTTCGAGGTCACTGCGGCTGCCCCGGTCGCGGTTGCTGCAGCCCCAGCTGCTGGTGGCGCCGCTGCAGGCGGCGAGGCCGGTGGGGCTGACCAGGACGAGTTCGACGTGATCCTGGACGCCGCTGGTGACAAGAAGATTCAGGTCATCAAGGAGGTGCGCGCGCTGACCAACCTGGGCCTGAAGGAGGCCAAGGACCTGGTCGAGAGCACGCCCAAGCCGGTGCTTGAGAAGGTCAACAAGGAGACCGCTGACAAGGCAAAGGAAGCCCTCGAGGGCGCCGGCGCCAGCGTCACGCTGAAGTAGGTCTCACAGAAACGCCACTGAGCGGTCCGCCCTTTGGGCGGGCCGCTCAGTCGTTGTCGTCGTTGTCGTCGTTGTCGTTCTCGTTGTTGTCGTCGTTGTCGTCCGGGTCATCGGCATCGGCATCATCGTCGTCCGCGTCGGCGTCAGGGGTCGCCGTCGCGTCGGGGTTAGAGTGCTCGCCGGCGTTCTTCTGCTTGTCTCCCCGTTTGTCGTCGTTGTCGTCGTTGCCGCCCTTGCCGTTGTTGCCGGTATCGAGCGAGATCGTGTCCACCGAGGACTCCAGCGGGTCAGGTGTCAGCAGGTCGATCCCGAAGTACGTGATCAACGCGAAGGCCAATCCGGCCACCAGAAGTCGGACGATCATGCCGCCACCTCCAAGCGGTATCCCATGCCGCGGACCGTCGTGATGACGCCGGGGCCGAGTTTGCGCCGCAGATACCGCACATAGACGTCCACCACGTTCGACTCAGGCGCGAAGTCGTAGCCCCACACATGACTGAGCAGCTGCTCGCGACTCAGCACCTGACCGGCATGACGCATCAGCGTCTCGGTCAGCGCGAACTCACGCGCAGTGAGCTCGACCGTGCGGCCATTGACCGATGCCCTCCGTGTTCGCAGGTCAAGGCTCACGTCACCCGCCTTGAGCACGGTCATCTCAGCCGTCGGTTCGGTGCGGAGTCGCGCTCGAATGCGGGCGAGCAGCTCGTCGAACCGGAATGGCTTGGTGACGTAGTCGTCGGCTCCACCTTCGAATCCGGCGACGGTTTCCTCGATCGAGTCCCTGGCGGTCAGGATGACAACAGGAATGGTCTGTCCACGCTCCCGCAGCTGTCGCAGCACGTCCTGGCCGTCCAGTCCGGGAAGCCCGAGATCGAGGATCAGCAGGTCGAAGTCGGAGTCGTTCGCAATCGCGAGCGCGTCAACACCCGTCTTCACGACTTGGGTCGTGAACCCGTTGGCTTTCAGACCGCGCTCGAGGAACGAGGTGATGCGCTCCTCGTCCTCGGCTATCAGGATGCGGGTCACTGTGCGATCACCTTCTCGCGGATCTCCATGGTGTCCTGAGTCTCGTCGTCCAGCTCGTCCTCATCGACGTCCGGAGGCCGCACGGGCACGATGATCGTGAAGCGAGCGCCGTGGCCGGGGCGGCTGTCGATCCGAACGCGTCCACCGTGGGCGCGAGCGATGGCGCTGACGATGGCGAGTCCGAGACCCGTGCCGTCTCGGCGGTGCGCGGTCTTGTCGCGTCCCCGCCCAAAGCGCTCGAAGATGTGCTCCTGCTCCTCCAGCGGAACACCCGGGCCGTCGTCGCGCACCCAGAGCCGCGCTTCGTCGTCGACCACCGAGCTGCCGAGCCCGATCACACCGCCGGCCTCGGTGTGTTGGACGGCGTTCGTCACGAGATTCAGCCACGCCTGCGTGAGCCGCTCTGGATCAGCCTCGATGATCGCCGGTGCGGCCACGTCAACCTGCCAAACGCGCTCAGACGACAACGACGACGCTCGCGAGCGAATGCCCTCGGTGAGCTCGGTGAGATCGACCGGGGCAACCTGCAGGAAGTCCGGCTTCTCTGCCTTGGCCAGCAGGATCAGCTCGTTGACGTACCTGTTCATACGGTCCAGCTCGTCCAGACACAGTGCGAGCGTTTGTTGGCGCTCGACCGGATCGTCTGGCAACAGCTCGAGGTTGCCTCGAACGATGGTGAGTGGCGTCCGCAACTCGTGACCGATGTCGTCGAGGAACGTTCGTTGGTCGGCGAACGCGTTCTCGATGCGATCCAGCATCGAATTGAACGTGCGCGTCAGCTCGGCCACCTCATCATTGCCCGTGACCGGTATCCGTTCTGACAGATGCGAGTCAGAGATGTTGCGCGCGGTTCGGGTCAGACGACGGATCGGTGCGACGGCGTTGCCGACTGTGAGCCAACCGACCACTGAAACCACGAGCAGCATGCCGCCGGTCGTCACTGCCATGAGTCGAACCGCTTGGTTGATGTCGTTCAGTTCGAGCGCGGTGAAGTGCGTCGTGATGAAGGTGCCAGCGACCTCTCCGTCAGCGGTAATCGGAACAGCCAACCAACGTGCCGGCCCAAGCTCGGTTTCGACATTGCCGAAGGTGGGCTCGGTCAGGCTCGCCCACCTGTCCACCAGTGCTTGATCGTCGAGCAGCCCAGCATCAGCACCGCGGTCGGCGCGATATGGACGCCCGTTGATGAGAAACAGCGAGCCCTCCGCGACTTCCGGAACGTCGCCTGCAACGAAGTCGGTGAAGATTCGCTTGAGGTCTTCGTCGTAGGGTTCGCCAGTTCTTGGGTCGGTGCTCGTCACGAAGAGGCTCATCTCCTCGGCTTCCTGCTGCAGGCTCGCGTCGACCGACTCGTCGAGGCTGACCAACAGGAACTGCCGAAGGGCCAGGACGGCCACGATGAGGGCAAGCGCGAGGAGCCCGAGGTACCAGAGGACGACCCGGGCCCGGATCCCCGTCACGTACGAGGACAAGGCGGGCGTCATACGGCCAGGCTCCAGCACCGAGCACCTCGATCTCATGAGAAGAGCATGAGAGACATCTCATGAAACCACTCTCATGCCTCGCTCACCTCTTGCTCAGGTTCAGCCCCAACGCTGGAGGTAACGGCGGGCAGCTATGCACGCCACTGAATGCAAGGAGAAGCTCATGGGACGCATCTACCGAGCCCTCATCGCGGCGTTCGCCGTCATGTTCGGTCTCGGACTCGCCATGTCGACCGGTGCCGCCGCCAACGCCACCGACGACGCCAAGCGTGAGGACGACATCAAGCAGATCTCTACGGTCAGCACGCTCGACGATGACGACGACGACGGCACGAACGACGGCACTAGCCGGGGCACCCGGACGAACGACAACACCAGCCGTGGCAGTCGCACGGGCAACAACACGCGTAACAGCAACGACGCAACCGGCGACAGCAACGACGGCACCAACAGTCGCAAGACTGGCGTCAGCCGAGACCGGGACCACAGCCGCGGTGACCGCACCAAGGACTGGACCCGCGACGGCAAGGGTGATGACCGCACACGCGACAACTCGCGGCACCACACCAACGACCGCACCCGCAACGACACCCGCTGACGGGGACGGCGATGGGAACCTCATGGGCGCTGGGTGCCGGGGACGAGATCGTCCCTGGCACCCGCGCTGAACGCCGTCTCGGTGGCGGTGAGCGGTACGAGGCGTACGTCGGATGGGACGAGCGGCTCTACGCCCCCGTCGTTGTCAAGGTCGTCCGTCCAGATCTGGTCGACGACCCGAGCACCTTGCGAGGGCTCCAGCGAGAGATCGACATGCTGGAGCGTCTCGCGCACCCGGTCATCGTCCGAACCTTCGGAGGAACCGTCGAGACAGATCGACCGCACGTCGTCCTCGAGCACTTGGACGGGCCGCGACTCTCGACGCTGCTTCGTAAGTTCGGTCCTCTGGCCATGGACCAGCTTCTGCCGTTGGGTCTGGAGCTGTGCTCGGCTCTGCACTACCTGGGTCGTGAACAGGTCGTGCACCTCGACGTGAAGCCGAGCAACATCATCATGGGGTCGCCGCCCCGGCTCATCGACCTGTCGATCGCCCGGTCGGTCGAGGACGCGGCCCGGCTCGACCACGTGACGGGCACCGACGCGTACCTGGCGCCCGAGCAAGCCGCGGTCAAGCGGCTCGGCCCGCCTGGCACCCCCGCAGACATGTTCGGGCTGGGTGCCACCTTGTACGAGGCACTGACTGGCGTGCGGCCCTTCCCGAAGCCAGCCGCCCGCGGCGACCGGAGCGGCGACGGCTCGCCGGCACCGGAAGAGCAGTGGCCGCAGCTGGTCGAGGACCCCCTGCCGATGCCGCGTGCCATCCCTGAGGTGGTGGCCGACCCGATCTTCGCCTGTCTTGACCGCGACCCCGCCGCGCGTCCGACCCCGGCCGAGCTGGCCGAGCGCCTCGAGCCGCTCGTCGACGCTCTGCCGAAGCCGGTCCTCGGTGGGCTGAGGGCCAAGCTCAGATAGCGGCCTCCGAGCGCGCCCAGGTAGGTGCCCAGATAGGTCACAACTGGCCGGATGTGCTTGACGCGCAAGGGGTTCGGGCCTCATAGTCGACGGCAGCGTTCGACCCCGTGGGCCGAGAAGCCGTGCCCGGGGGCCGTGCTCGAAGGAGGCGCGACTGGACAGCCGCGGCCCGTGCCGCTACGCTGTCGCTTTGCGCTGCCCTGACCCCTCTTTCTGGTTGCCCAGAACCCTGTGTGCTCCGTGCGCGCCCGCGCGTCCGGGTTCCACCTGGGGTTCTCGCTGGGCCCCCTCGCGGAGGTCTGACCGGCTGCGTGCGGATGTCGAGCCCGGAAGGACGCCTCTTGGCCCCCTCGCGTAACGCCACCAGCACCCACACCCCCTCGCGGTTGAGTTTCGCCAAGATCACTGAGCCCCTCCCCGTCCCGGACCTGCTGGACCTGCAGGTCAAGAGCTTCGACTGGCTCTTGGGCAACGACGTGTGGAAGGCGCGGGTCGCTGAAGCGGCCGCCGCGGGCAAGCCCATCCCCGACAAGTCCGGCCTCGAGGAGATCTTCGAGGAGATCAGCCCGATCGAGGACTTCCAGGGCACCATGTCGCTGAGCTTCCGCGACCACCGCTTCGAGCCTCCGAAGAACTCGGTCGAAGAGTGCAAAGACCGCGACTTCACTTACTCGGCGCCGCTGTTCGTCACCGCCGAGTTCATGAACAACGAGACCGGCGAGATCAAGTCCCAGACGGTCTTCATGGGTGACTTCCCGCTGATGACCGACAAGGGCACGTTCGTCATCAACGGCACCGAGCGGGTCGTGGTATCCCAGCTGGTCCGCTCACCTGGCGTGTACTTCGAGCGCACCGTCGACAAGACGTCCGACAAGGACATCTTCACCGCCAAGATCATCCCGTCGCGCGGTGCGTGGCTCGAGTTCGAGATCGACAAGAAGGACATCGTCTCGGTCCGCGTCGACCGCAAGCGCAAGCAGAACGTCACCGTGCTGCTGAAGGCGCTCGGCTGGGACGACGCGAAGATCCGCG
>DASUFV010000332.1:0-6583 GCA_036274415.1 Actinomycetes bacterium | reverse complement strand
CGCTCGGTTCGACCCGGCCGCAGCAGGTCGGGCACCTGCTCGTGCACCCGGTCGATGGCGCGCGCGGCATGTCGAAGCTCTGCCACCTCGCCGGCGTCCTTGATCATCCGCAGCTGCCGCATCACATCGCCAGCGAGCCGTTGATGAATCGCCGGCATCGCGTCCCGCAGCCGGAGCACCGCCAGGGCGGTCATCGAGTTCGACAGGCCGACGTTGGACGCGTCCCCTACGAGCTTGGCTACCAATGCATAGGGATCGTCCGTCTCGCCCCACCCGTGGATCTGGACGCCGAGGCGACCGAGCGGGGATGCCTGTGCGGCTGCGACTTCAAGTCGCGGGGCCACCAGACACGGCTCTCCCTTTGCGGGGACAACCAAGCAGGTCAGCCGCTCCAGGGCTACCGCGTCGTAGCCGGTGAGGTACTTGAGATCAGGTCCGGGTGTGACCAGGAGGGCGTCAATGCCGCTCTCAGCCGCTGCTGACTGCGCGGACGTCAGTCGTCCCCGATCGATGGCGGCCTCCACTCGAGCACCGTACCTCGGGCACTGTTAGTGCCGCGTCAGGCGGTTGAGCTCGACGTCGCGCTTGAACCTGGCGAGAACTCTGCGGGTGCAAGCCCAGACGCGATCGCATGAATGAGACGCGGCGCTTCCACCGGGTCGAGCTGGAAGGTGCCCAGGCACGTCGAGTCGCGCCACCAACTCAGAACGAAGAGCTGTTGCTCAGGGTGGTACGACACGCGCAGAAAGCGACCCTCATCACGAGGGTCGTAGAAGACGGCCCCTTGCTGCGGGATAGGGCTGACGCGTCCCATGGGTCGAGGGTGTGAGACGAAGATCAGGGCGTCAAGGAGGTCACGATGGTTGTCCCGAACTTGACATGAACCATCGAGATCGGGCCACCCTGCGGCATGACCGAATCGTGTCGTGACACGACGCCCGTGAATGCGACCCCCCGAACTCGCCGATCTGTCGGATGAGTAGGACGCCCTCGTGCGTCACGCCCGCAGCGACGACGTCGCGTTCGTCTGGGTACTCAACGATCTCGGACTCCGCGGCAACCCACCATCGAGCCCGGACCGGCGACCGCGCACGAGCGAGATCGGGTCCGCCTTTGCCCCTCTTGAACGGCTTACGAACCCGAGGACTCATCGAGGTGGGCCGCATCGAGTACATGGATGGCGGCCACCCGGACGTCTGGCACCCGTTCGGCATGTTGCTGAACCACTGGTCGTGGTGAAGGAGCGGCTACAGGAGGCTGTCGCGTCAGCGACCGAGCCAACGGACTGGGAGTTCTCGTGCTGGGTCACGGCGAGGGCTGGCATCTGAGGCCAGTCGCTCAGCCGCCATTCACACACGCCATGTGCGGTGAGCGTGGCGTCCTGTTGGCACTCAAGCGGAGGGAGCTCTGGCGATGCTGTGACGGCTGCCTAGCCGACGAAAGCGTCGCTACCCTCAACGCGGCGTAGGGGCGTTCGACCATCGCTAAGTCGGGCTCTCGGGCTTCCAGACAGCCACGTAGTCACCGCCAGGCGAGCAGACGATCAAGAGGCCATCAGGTCCTCGCACCTGCCACGACTCATACATCGGCGCTGGAGGCACCGTCAGGGTCGCTGCGCCAAAAGCGAGGACGAGCGTGCCATCCGTGGCAACTTGGACAGAGGTCAACTCGCGCAAGTTCAATGGCAGCAACGCGCCCGCCGCACCTGCCGTCAACGGCTCGCCCGCCCAACGGGTGTCGGCGCCTATGACCTCGAAGGGTGTCTCGATCGTCACCTCGTGGTCCGACCCCACTTCTAAGTGGACGCCGTAGCCCATGCGGAATTGCACCAACTGCCTCCCAATCAAGTCCGCAATCAACTGGTTGGCGATCCCTACCTCCGTGGCTCCACCCTCGGTGGCCCCCTGCCGCTCACCGTCGCCGGACCGAAGACTGGGCCTGTCACTCACGGTCGGCATTTCACCACACCCGGGAGCACCCCTCGCCCTCTTCACGACAGGGCGCGTCGGTCGCCTCGGGAGTCGCAGCGCCCAACCGCCTCAGAGTTTCCGCTGTTTGCACGCAGGCGGGGGCGAAACGGCGATGTTTGTTTGGTCTTGGAGCTCAGCCCTGGGGGTCAAGCGACAATGTTCAGCCGCGATGGAGGTTTTCGGCGAGCGGGTCCGGGGCGCCTTCGGTGCGCAGCGCCTGACCCACCGCCTGTTTCCAGTCCTCCCAGCGAGCAGGGTCGGATTGAAGGTACTGGTGAAAGAGAAGTAAGCCCTCGTCCGGATTGGACTCGAGTCCGAGGTAGAGGTCGGTTAGGAAGAAGGCAGCCCGGTAAGCCTCGTCGAGGGTCAGCGTCTCGGGAATCGCGTCGTCGGTCACCGAAAGATCGTCCCATGTGTGCGGCTCGGCGTACCGGCGCCGCGCAAGAACGAGGGTGCTCGTCGGTGGCGCTACTCAGGCGGAGGCGAAACAGCGATGTTGCGTTGACGAACCCTGTTCCCAGTCGTGGGTCATCAACTATCCAGCAGTCGTGATGCGCTTGATCGTCCGTCCGTCGAACGTGGCAACAACCTGATCGTGAATGTCGAGTCCTTCGCCCTCGGTCACGACAAACTCGACGAGGGGCGGGACACTTCGGTAACCCTCGGCGCGGATGCGCTCCACCCGGTCGCTGTCCTCAAAGGTCACGCGGAACGTCATCATCTACGACCTGCTGTCGGGACTCACGGCGACATTCTGTCCTAGCGCGAGGGCGTGAGGCGCGCTACCCAGTCCGTTCACGGCGGCACGCTGGCGGGGGCGAAACGGCGATGTTGGTCCTGCGGCCTTCTCGGGGGTGAGCCGTAACGTCCTGAAGTCGGCATGTACCCAGCAATCGGTGCCGGAGGATGGCAGGCTCAGCCGAGTGAGTGCAGACCGATGGTTCCGAGTCACGTTCGTGACGCCAAGCGGTTTCCAGTACGAGGCAACCAGTAGAGCGTCGTCGGATGTTGAGGCGGTGCGACTCGCCGACGAAACCATCGAATACGTGTGTCGCATCGGGATCCGCGACCACCTAGATGCGGATGGGATCACCGCTCGCCTCCCTGCACAACTAACAGTCGAGCCCATCAAGCCCGACGAGGCGACCCCCGGCTTCGGCTTGGTGATCAAATCGCCAGACGGGACGATTACTCGGAAGTAGGCGTGATCGACCACGGATCCGCATGCCAGGGCGACGCCCAACGCTGCAAGGGTCGATGCAGCCAACCCTCGGAGTTGTTCGGTCGCTTGCACCCAACCGGGGGCGAAACAGCGATGTTGCAAGCCTTTGAGATTTGCGCAGTTCAGAGTGAAGGAACTGGCATTGTGTGCGGGTGGGCGACGTTGAGGACTTGGTCGCGGAGTACCGCCGCTGCACGGTCGCCTGGGCCAATCTCCCCTCAGCAGAGCACAGGAAGGCGAACCGCCTCTTCGAGCAGCGTCATGTGATCCAGAAGGAGTTGGCCGCCACGGATGAGGGAAGGGAAGCCCTGGCTTCCCTGATGGACGATGAGGATCCAGACGTTCGGGCATCTGCTGCTGCACATTCATTGCGCTGGTCCGGGGCTCGAGCCCGCGGCGTACTGGAAGCCATCCGAGACCATGGGCCTCCGCTCCGCGCCTCGCTGAGCGCGAGGTACGTCCTGAAGGAGCGTGACAAAGGCAGGCTGTCCTTCGACTACTAGCGAGGAAGTGCCGATCTAGGGCGAGTGCGTCGTCGGCGCACCCGGAGGTTTCCGGTTCCCGAATGTTGCTGTGCTCACCTTGCACGCAAACGGGGGCGCTCTAGCGATGTTGCCACTCCAGTGGCCCGCCTGCACAGCGCTGTAGGCAGGCACTCCGGCTACTCGGACTTCCCTTCCAAGAGTGCGTCGAGTTCTGTCTCTGCTTCGCTCTTGAGGTCCCTCGGTAGCCTTCCCCAGCCGCCGTTCCACTCGTCGTCCAGGCCAATGAACAGTCCGAGGTCGAACTCGGTGTGGGTTTCGCCGAGCCGGGCGAGAGTAGCGATAGCCCACCGAGTGTTGCCCGACGTCCGCCATGTCTCAGCGACCCACTCGACAACAATCCGCTCCACCGTCGGCGGATCGGTAGGCGCGGCGATGGCCGCCTCGTTGAGCGCGTCTCGGAGGAGTTCTTCAACCTTCCAAGGGTCGTGCGGATCATGACCGGCAAGCATGCGCACGGGTGCGGTGTTGACCATGTCCGACGCGAGCCACCTTGCAGCTATCATTGGGAGCTCATCTGTACGCACGAGCCCCAGGTTATGAAGCACTGCTGTCTCCGCGAGGTCGGGCAGGGCGGCTCCATCGGATCGCACAGTGCATGAGTCTGTCAGGTGGGCCGCTGAGACGGATGTCAAGGCGCTCATCGCGGCATCACAGGGCAGACATGGCTCTCACGTGAGAGCTTCGGGAACCCTCGGGATCTCCGCCGTTTGCACTCAAGCGGGACCGAAACAGCGATGATGGGGCCTCTGAGATTTGGGCAGTTCGGGGTTCAGCAGAGCCTAAGAACCGGCACTAGGTGCAGTCTTGGACGGGTAAGAGCGTCGTCGAGACCGGGGATTGGCGTTCACACCCGCCATGTCTCCGCACCGATCACCCGAATCCGAGGGGAACGACATGTCCGGTACCTATACCTTCGACGTCTTTTCTAGCCTCGACGGCTACGGCTCCTACGGTGCCGACGGCGACTGGGGCGGCTATTGGGGCAAGCAAGGCCCAGAGCTGCTGGAGCACCGCCTGACCTCATTCGGGCCTGAGCAGCGGATGGTGTTCGGCGCCACCACGTTCCGGCAGTTCGTGCAGATGCTGGCCGAGAGCACCGAGGAGTCCGACGTGCGCGACCCCTGGGTCACGCGAATGAGGAATCTGCCAGCCACAGTGCTGTCGTCGACTCTTGAAGGAGACCTCGACTGGCCGGACGCGACCGTCGTCCGCGGTGACGCCGTCGAGGTCGTCAGGCAGCTGAAGGAGGAGTCCGAGGTGCCGTTGCGCTCACACGGCAGCCTGTCGATGAACTGGGCGCTGATGGCGGCCGGCCTGGTCGACCGCGTGCAGGTGACGATCTTCCCCGTCATCACCGGCAACACCGGAACCGACCCGATCTTCGGAGGGGCGGCCGACTTCGATCTGGAGCTGATGGAGAGCAGGACCCTCGACAGTCGCACCCAAGAGCTCATCTACCGACCCACCCTCCATTGATCCGTATCGTCTTCCGTCCTGGGTTGAGTTGCGGCCGGTGTCACCTAAGTGCCGATCCAGGGCGTGTGCCTCGTCGGGCCACCCGGAGGGATTCCGGTTTCCAAACGTTGCTGTGCGCACCTAGTACGCGGCCGGGGACGACAATGATGAGAGTCGTCCGTCGCCCAAGGTTCGAGTCAAGTCGGTAGGTTCCGGGGATGGGCGACAAGCAACCGAGTCTTCTTTTGCTCGACTCTGCGTCGGCCCGCTCCAACGGCAATGGATTTGGGTGCCTAGTGCCTGCCATCCTGCAATCTTGAAACGAGCACTCACTCTCGGCGCGGTGGTGGTCGCCCTAGTTTCCGCGGCGGTGGTGTTCGCCTGGGCTTATCAAAATCAGGTGTGGCTGCGGGACGACTACTCCGCCGGATACGAGTACGGCGCGAGCGCCGAATGGCCGAGCATTACGGCGCGGGATTCCCTTCTCACTGAGGACAACAGCGGATCGTGCCAGGAGCACGCGGAGGCTCACTCGAACTCTGTGCCTGCCCAGGTCGTCTTCCGGGGTGGATGCGAGGACGCGAAGAACGGGCGGAATCCGCGCCCAGAGGCGGCGGGCGGTTTCGTGTCCGACGCTCTTGGCCTCTGGGGTCCGTTCGGCTGACGTCTGGACGGATAGATTCCATCGCATGAGCGAGATCTCGCCGAGATGCCTTTTGTTGGACTCCGCGTCGATGTACTTCCGGGCTTTTCACGGCGTGCCTGAGTCGGTCCGCTCACCGGACGGGCTCCCAATCGGTGCTGTCCGCGGGTTTCTCGACGCCATCAGTCGCATGCTCACCGACCATCCGGCGACGGATCTTGTGGCGTGCTTCGACGAGGACTGGCGGCCGGAGTGGCGCGTCGCGCTCATCCCCGAGTACAAGGCCCACCGCGTGGACGAATCCGCCGGCGACGAGTTCGAAGAAGAAGTGCCGGACGCCCTTGTTCCGCAGGTGCCCATCATCGAGGAAGTGCTCGACGCGATCGGTATCGCGCGTATAGGGGCTGAGGGCTTCGAAGCTGACGATGTCATCGGAACCCTCGCGGTCGCGTCGAAGATTCCTGTCGACATAGTGACTGGCGACCGCGACCTGTTTCAGCTCGTCGACGACGACCGATCGGTCAACGTCCTCTACATCGGCAAGGGATTCGCCAAGGTCGAACGGGTGGACAACGCGTGGGTGGTGAACAAGTACGGCATCCCGGCGTCCTCGTATGCGGACTTCGCTGTGCTGCGCGGTGACCCGTCCGATGGACTTCCCGGTGTGCGTGGCGTTGGTGACAAGTCAGCCGCCGCGGTGATCAACGAGTTCGCGACGATCGAGAACTTGCTCGAGGCGCTCGACCAG
>DASUFV010000331.1:0-2110 GCA_036274415.1 Actinomycetes bacterium | reverse complement strand
CGTGGCACGACACCGGTGTCGCAAGGGCAGAGGCGTCCGCGGTGTTCAGCGGTCCAGTCGACATCGCTACCGCTGGGCTCGTCCTCGACGTGGGTCGATAACCTCTGGCGCATGACTCGAGTCGATGGCCGAGCGGCCGACCAGCTTCGCCCCGTCACCTTCACGCGGAGCTGGAGCGAGCACCCTGAGGGCTCGGTGCTGGTGGAGTTCGGTCGCACCCGCGTTCTGTGCACGGCATCGCTCACCGAGGGCGTTCCCCGCTGGCGTAAAGGCAGCGGTCTCGGCTGGGTGACGGCTGAGTACGCGATGTTGCCCCGGTCGACCCACACCCGCAGCGACCGTGAGTCAGTGCGCGGCAAGGTTGGTGGCCGCACGCATGAGATCTCGCGTCTGGTCGGGCGAGCGCTTCGAGCGGTAGTCGACCTGTCAGCGTTGGGTGAAAACTCGGTGGTGCTCGACTGTGACGTTCTGCAGGCCGATGGCGGTACGCGAACTGCCGCGATCACGGGTGCGTATGTCGCATTGGCCGATGCGATCGCGTGGGCTCGCGAGAACGGCGTGGTCAAGGCGGATGCCCAGGCACTGTCGGGGTCGGTCTCGGCAGTGTCGGTTGGCATCGTTGCGGGCAAGCCGGTGCTCGATCTGTGTTACGACGAAGACGTCACCGCCGAAACCGACATGAACGTCGTCTGCACGGGTGACGGCCGGTTTGTCGAGGTGCAGGGCACGGCCGAGGGCGTGCCGTTCGACCGTGGCGAGCTCGACGCGCTGCTCGATCTGGCGTCCGGCGGCTGCGCCGAGCTAGCCACGATGCAGCAGGTAGCACTTACCTCGTGACCCGGCTGGTACTGGCAACGCACAACAGTCACAAACTCGAAGAGCTACGGCGCATTCTCGCGGACGCGGGAGTCGCGGCCGAGTTGGTGGGCACTGATGAGTACCCCGGCCTGCCCGACGTTGTCGAGACCGGCACGACATTCGCAGAGAACGCGCTGCTGAAGGCGCATGCTGTGGCGGCGGCGTCCGGCCTCCCGGCGATCGCCGACGACTCGGGGCTGTGCGTCGACGTGCTCGGCGGGATGCCTGGCGTGTTCAGCGCGCGTTGGGCGGGCCATCATGGAAACGACCAGGCAAACCTCGACCTCGTCCTCGCGCAGATCGCCGATATCGCAGACGACCGGCGGGGTGCGTACTTCGTGTGCGCTGCGGCGCTAGCCCTGCCCGAGGGAACTGAGCATGTCGTCGAGGGTCGTCTGGTGGGCTCGCTCATTCGAGAACCGCGGGGCGCCAACGGATTTGGTTATGACCCGATATTCGTCCCTGAGGGCGAGTCGCGGACAACCGCCGAGATGTCACCGGCGGAAAAGGATGCGATCAGTCACCGCGGGCGAGCGTTCCGCTCACTGGCGGGGCAACTGGACACCTTGCTCACCCCGATGAGCGGGTGAGCAGCGAGACTGCCGAGTGCGGAAGGGGGGACTCGAACCCCCACACCCGAAGGCACGAGGACCTAAACCTCGCGCGTCTACCAATTCCGCCACTTCCGCGTCCGGTCCAGTGTAAGGCGCAGGCCCGCGTCCTTTGATGACTGTGGTGCTTGTTCCGTGAGAGCGCGTGAAAGCGTCGTTCTTGGAGAAGGTGGCGTCAGGTGATGTCGAGTTCGCGCGCCAGCTTGGCCACGTGGCCCTTCGCCTTGACGTTGTACTGGGCTTGTTCGATCACGCCCTTTTCGTCGATAACGAAGGTAGAGCGGATGACACCCACGACGGTTTTGCCATAGAGCTGCTTCTCGCCGTAGGCGCCGTACTTCTGCATGGTCGCCTTGGCGGGGTCGGACAGCAGGGTGAAGTTCAGGGATCCCTCGCTGCGGAACTTGGCGAGCTTGTCGGGGCTGTCCGGTGAAATACCCAACACGGTGTACCCGGCCGTCTTGAAGTCGGTCATCGCGGCGGTGAAGTCACACGCTTGAGTGGTGCATCCCGGGGTCATGGCGGCCGGGTAGAAGTAGACGATCACCTTGCTGCCCTTGAAGTCGGACAGCTTCACCGTGTTGCCCGTGTCGTCTTGCAGTGAGAACACCGGGGCGCGGTCACCTGGGCTGAGCCGGGCG
>DASUFV010000330.1:0-5755 GCA_036274415.1 Actinomycetes bacterium | reverse complement strand
CGGGCCTTCGACGCGGCCAAGTACGGCTGGTACAGCGAGAAGCCGTTCATCGACGCCGCGATCCAGTCCGTCGTCGACCCCGACATGGCCCCTCCCGGCAAGCACGTGATGTCGTGCTTCGTGCAGTACGCGCCGTACCACCTCAAGGGCAGCGACTGGGAGACCGAGCGACAGAACCTCGGCGACACGGTGCAGGCCACCATCGAGTCGTTCTTCCCCGGCTTCGGTGATCTCGTTCTGCACCGTGAGGTGGTCACGCCGCTCGACATCGAACGCGTCGTGGGGCTGTCGGAGGGCAACATCTACGCGGGCGACTTCCTCCTGCCACAGATGTACTTCTTCCGTCCTGCACCCGAATGGAGCCAGTACCGGACGCCGATCGACGGCTACTACCAGTGTGGTTCCGGAACGCACCCAGGCGGATGCGTCATGGGCGCACCGGCGCGCTTGGCCAGCCAGCAGATTCTCAAGGATCGCGCCGCCAAGAGTTGAGCGCCGCACGCGGTATGCGCCGGATGAGCTGCACGGTATGAGCACCGTCTGCCTGCACATCGGCGCCATGAAGTCGGGTACGTCGTTCATCCAGCGCGTCTTGAGTCAGAACAAACAGCAGCTGGGCGAGAGCGGACACCTCTTTCCCGGACGTCGCTGGCGCGACCAGGTGTTGGCCGTCGAAGAGATCCTGGACGCCGGGCCAAAGGGCAAGCAGCGCACCAAGGGCGCTTGGAACGACCTGACCGCAGAGATCAACGCGTTCACCGGCGCCGGCGTGATCGTCTCGATGGAGGGCATGTCGCTGGCCCCGTCCCGCGATGCCCAGCGGATCGTCGAATCGTTCCCCGGCCACAAGGTCCGGATCGTCGTGACCGCGCGCGACCTGGCACGGGTGGTGCCTGCTCAGTGGCAGGAGAGCATCAAGAACGGTGCAACCGTCGACTTCGGTCGCTACCTCGCGGTTGCCTCGGCGCCCGGTGCACGCAAGCTCGCGGCCGCCCGGCCGTTCTGGGGGCCGCAAGACGTACCTCGCATCCTGCGCACCTGGCGGCCGCTGGTTGGGCCGGAGGACTTGGTGCTGGTCACCGTTCCTCCGCGAGGTGCTGCACCCGATGAGCTGTGGAACCGGTTTCGCGACGCCGCGGGCCTGCCACCGGGCGAGTACGACCTCGATGTGCGCGGCAACGAGTCGTTGGGCGTCCACTCTGCGGAGCTGTTGCGGCGGCTCAACCGGGAACTGGACGCGAACGGCTCGCACCGCGTCCGGCAAACCGTCAAACAGTCGTTGGCAAAGGGACTCCTGGCACCGCACGCGGCGTCTGAGCCAGCCATCGAGGTGCCAGAGGAGTACCGAGCGTGGGTCAGGCAGACTGCAGACTCGCTCGCCGATGAGATCGCCGACATCAATCCGAAGGTGATCGGAGACCTGGACGACCTACGGGTTCCCCAGTGGAAGGACTACCGCGGCGGACGCCTTGCCGGGATGCGCAACCTGAGGCATTACGCGGACAACGGGCCGTCAGACGCAGAGCTGCTCGAGGTCGCTGAGGATGCCCTCGTCGGTCTCACGAAACTGATTGCCGAGAAGTACCGGTGAGGATGTCCCCTTCACATCGTCGTCCGACCTGAGAGGGTTGTCTTCGTGCGCCTCCGTGTCATCGTGCTGGTGTACGTGGCGCTGTTCGTGGCCGAACTCTCGTGGTCGGGTGTCACTCCGCTCATCCCGTCGTACGTCAAGCAGTACGACCTGACCGACTTTCAGGGCGGCATGGTTCTGTCGGTCGCCAGCCTCGGCATCCTCGTCATCTCGATTCCAGCCGGAATGGTGACCAAACGCATCAACCCGCGCGCCCTGACTCTCGGGTCGATGGCCGTGATCGCAGTAGCGGGATATGGCATGGCGCTCGCGCCCGGGTACTGGGCGATCATTCTTGCCCGACTCATCTTCGGGTTGGGCTTCGGGACGCTGTACGTCTCGATGACGGCCTGGCTCGATGACGCTGCGGGCGGTGAAAGCGCCCGAGTACTGGCACTGACGACGTCCATCGTCGGAGTGGCAGCAACGATCAGTCCCGCGTACGCGGGGTGGGTTGCTGACAACTACGGGCTCAGTGCACCGTTCGTGGGTTTGGCAGCGATCACCACCGTCCTGTTCATCCTGCTGCTGTTCGAACGATCCGGTACTGGTCTTCGCAAGGAGGCAGCGCCACCGGTGCGGGACCTCGCGCGCGCAGTCACGTCCGACCCTGGGTTGTCTGCCATGATCCTGCTGACTATCGCTGCAGCTGTGGTCTGGATGACCACCGACCTGCTCGTCCCACTGCGCCTGGACGACGGTGGCTACGACGTCGCGGGGATCGGTTTCGTGTTCGCGGTGTCAGCGGTCGTGTTCGTCCTCGCCAGCGCAATCACTGCTCGATATGCCAATCGATGGACGCGCATGAGGTTCGCTGCGTGGTGGACCCTCGCCTTGGCCGTCGTCACAGCGGTGCCGGCCATATTCGTTGGCATTCCGGCGACGTTGGTCTTTCTCATGGGAGCGAGTGTGACGACCGGAGTCATCGTCGCTCTCACGTATCCGTTCGGGCTCTTGGCTGTGCAACGCGGCGCCGTCACGGTCGCGGTCATGAGCGCCCTTGCGAACATCATCTGGGCGCTCTCTGGGATGCTCGGCCCGACTGTTGGCGGTGCCTTCGCCGAGTGGGCGGGCGACAAGGTGGCGTTCGGCGTCCTGGCGCTGGTGTCGGCGGTCGTCGTGCCCGTGCTTCTCAGATATGCCAGCGCTGAACGTCGCGCTGCTACTCGATAAGCAGGGCGATACCCATACCGATCAGCCACAGCGACCACGCCACGTAAGCGATCGGGGTCGCCTGCGCGGCGAGCTTCCACCCGTTGGCCTCGAACGGCCCGACGAACTCGAGCGAACAAAGCGCGACTACGACGCCAATCACGATGCCGGCTATCGCCAGCCAGGGTGCGACCAGCGAGACCTCGAGCGCCGCAACCCCGACGAGCAACGTCCATAAGCCGGTGAACATGTAGCCGAGGTGCTCGCCAACGGCCACGCCCAGGTAGCGGTTGACCGATTGGAACACCACGCGAGCCGCTGCTCGCTCCGCTGGGTCGCCGTCGAGCCCGGTCCTTGCGAGATAGGGCACCAGGAACGGCCACCGCATGATCCCTAGAAACTGCACGAGTGCAGCGAGGATGCCGACGACGGTGAGCGTCACGCGCAAGATCCAGCCCGCACCGCCGAGCTGGCTCGACACGAGGATGACCGTCGGAACGAGGGCAACAGCCGTAAGGCCGAACAACCACCACAGCAGGAGAAGCTGGACGCCACCCTCGCGGAACCGCGTGAAGATCTCGTCAGTCGGTCGGCGCAAGATGTCGGGGTATTCGAAGCGCGCCGCCATCAGCGCGAACAGCACGTTGAAGGCGATGGCCAACGCGATGAGGACGATCCCCGTGACGTCGGTCGCGCTCATAGGCGGAGCGTAGCCCTCGGCTAGCCGCCTGTCCGCACCTCTGACTCCAGCGCCTCGGCGTCGAACTCCTCGAGATCTGGTTTGAGATCAGGCTTCATGTCGTGCTCGGTGCGTAGCCGAACGTGAGGGATGAACCAGGCCAGCACGAAAGCCGCCGCCATGACGGGCACGGCCGCCAGGAACGTGAAGTCTGTGGCGCGGGCGATAGCGCCGATGACGTCAGACTGCAGTTCCGGTGGCAACGACCGGATGACGGCCATGGAAGACGTGGGGTCCCCGTCGGTCTGCGCACTCGCGGGTAGCACGCCTCGCAGCTCAGTAGTGAGTCGCGCCGCCCAGATCGCACCGAACGCAGCGGTACCGAACGAACCTCCGATCGAGCGGAAGAACGTCGAACCACTGGTGGCAGTACCTATGTCGCGCGGTGCGACCGCGTTCTGCACCGCGAGGATCAGCACCTGCATCAGGTTTCCGAGACCTGCACCGAGCACGAACATCGCAATGGCGATCTGCCAGTACGCGGTGTCGTCACCCATCTGCGAGAGGCCAAGCAACGCGATGGTCGCGAGTGCCGAACCGATGATCGGGAAGATCTTGTAGCGACCGGTTCGCGTAATGAGGCGTCCGCTGAGGATCGAGGTAAACAGCACGCCAACCATGAGCGGCAACAGCTGAAGACCGGCAACGGTCGGATTCGAGCCGTAGACCACCTGCAGATAGATGGACAGGTAAACGATCGAACCGAACATCGCGAACCCCACGACGAACCCGATTGCCGACGTGACGGTGAACACGCGGTTACGGAACAGCGTCAGCGGCACCATGGGCTCGGGGTGACGCAGCTCCTGCATCACGAACAGGAACAGCGAAGCGACAGCGAGAGCCGCAAGGCCAAGGATCTGTGGGGATCCCCACGCGTACTCGTTGCCGCCCCACACGGTGACAAGCAGAAGGCTGACGACACCAATGACCAAGAGCGAGGCGCCCACCCAGTCGATCGAGTGCTTCTGCCGGTGACGCGGCAGGTGCAGCACCGAACCGAGCACCAAGAAGGCGGCGATACCGAGGGGCAGGTTGATGTAGAAGATCCATCGCCACGACAAGTGCTCAGTGAAGAAGCCACCCAACAGCGGGCCGATCACGCTTGCGACGCCGAACACCGCACCGAACAGTCCGGTGTACCGGCCGCGTTCGCGAGGTGGGATCAAGTCAGCGATGACAGCCATGACCAGAACCATCAAGCCACCGCCGCCCAGACCCTGCAGGGCGCGAGTGGCGATGAGCTGCAGCATGGACTGCGACAGACCAGCGAGTGCGGAAGCCCCGACGAAGACGACGACGGACGTCTGCAGCATCAGCTTGCGGCCGTAGAGGTCGGAGATCTTGCCCCAGATCGGTGTACTCGCTGTGGCCGCCAGGAGGTACGCCGTGACGACCCAGGAGAGTTCGTTCAGTCCACCCAAGTCACTGGTGATGGTGGGCAGTGCCGTCGACACAATGGTTTGGTCGAGTGCGGCCAACAGCATGGTGAGCATGAGCGCACCCAGCGCCCAGTAGAGGTGCCGGGTCGACGGCGCCTCGGTTGACGTTTCAGTCACAGGTTCTCCAAGCTCTCCGCCAGACGGCGGGTGAGGCGAATGAGGTCGGCGCGGTCGGCGTCCGACCAGTCTTTGAGAGCGCTAGCCACCATCGTTAGGCGCTGTTCTCGCGTTTCGCGAACGAGTTTCTGCCCCGCCTTGGTCACCGCCAGCAACGTTGCGCGTCCATCGTCGGGATCGGGCGTGCGACTGACGTAGCCGTTGGACTCTAGGGCGCTGATGTGCCGGCTCACAGTCGACAGATCGAGGCACGCCCGCTCAGCCAGTTCGCTGGCGCGCAGAGATCCGGCCGTCATCAACTGGGACAGGAGAGCGAACACCGACTTGTCATGTTCGGAACCGGCCGCCTTGCGGCGTCCAGCCATCATGACTCCCCTGAGCGCCTCGACCAAGTCGAGGAGATCCTCTTTGGGGACGCCGTGAAGACCAGCACTAGTTGCTTGCACCATGCAACTATAATCCCAAGCGGCGGCGCTGGCAAATCAGTTGCGCGTCAGGTGCGCGAGCCGCGGCACTAGTCGTTGTGTGAACGACTCCACGCGGCGACGAATGGAGCACTGAATGCGGGCGCTATCTCGCGGACCAGGTCGAGATCATCCGCGTCGAACGGCGGCCGCGTCCGATCACCGGTATGGAAGATCTCGCCGTGGAGTTCGCCGTCAGCCACGATCCCGA